>JAQUSA010000120.1 GCA_028715315.1 Candidatus Omnitrophota bacterium
ATGTCTTGCCGTATGCTTCTATCGGCTTATTCCTCATCGCGGCCCGTATGCTTTCGCAGACCGGGGCCTCATCGGCGCTCCCGAATATTATGACCTTCGCCTTAAGCTCGTCCGCGAGGCGGTCCGCGACCAAAGCGTAACCGTCGCTACTCCAGTGCTTTATCCCCGCGTCCTTTCCCCAGCTCGCGCCTCCGGCAGGCGCTATCCCGGCCAACAGGCCATCCTTTCCCGCATTATTCATCTGCAGGAATTTCCGTGCCCACTCCTTATCCGCCTCGGGTATATACAGCGTTATCTCTTTTGATGTAGGCCTGATACCCGCCATCTCTAGGAGCCCGAGATAATATTCGATTATATGCTTGCCGTCGTAACCTTCGATATCTATCTTCTCTGTGAGATAGGCGCCCCTGTTCCTGTAATTAAAACCTATCCTTCTTCCGATGCCCGCCAATACGCATATCAGTCCGTATTCCCTGTTAAACGAAAGGTCTATCGCGGTATCGAACCTACTGCGCCTTATCTCCATCACGAACGATATGAGCTTCCGGGCATATTCTATAACCGACCTTTTCAGGATGCCCCTGAGCTCGTCCTTTTCGTATACAAATACCCGTTCTATATTCGGGTTTGCCCTTAATACGGGCTCGGCCCTGCGGCTGCACAGGTATCCTATCTCGCAATCCGGGGATCCTTTCCTTATTGATTCTATGACAGGAGTGGTGAACAGGACATCCCCGATCCCGAACGGGTTTATTATCAGTATCCTTCTCGGGCTATCCATGTTTATTCCTTACGGCATCATAGACATCCTCTACGGTGATGTCGCGCACCGCCGGCCTGCCTATGACCGTATGCCCCGCCCCGTACGGCCCCCATCTCCTCGAAGAGCCGCCTTCCCTGGCTTCCCCGAAGAGCGCGATCACCGGCGTCCCGACGGCCGCGGAGATATGGACCGGCCCGGAATCGCACGATATCAGGAGTGAGGACCTCCTCAGGAGCGCCCCGAATTCCTTCAGGCTCAATTTACCCGTAAGGTCGCAAAGCGGCATGCCCGAGGCCGTTATCACTTCCGCCGAGACCGCCGTCTCCTCCGCCCCTCCGACAAGGACCGCCCTCACCTTCAGCCCCTCCTCTATCATCGCGCAAAGCCGCCCGAACCTCTCCGCCGGCCAGACCTTCTCCGGATTGCTTGTCGCGGCATGCACGGCTATAAGCCGCTCGCCCGGACGGATACCGTTGTCTTCCGCTGTCTTTTCCGCCCTTCTCTCGTCCTCTTCCGTCACCGTAAAATCCGGCGCGGCCGCCCAGTCTTTTATGCCGGCTGCCCTCGCGAGGTCCATGTTGTACTCGACTTCATGCTTCTCGCAAAGGCCCTTCCTGTCGGCCAGCCTGTTATTCAGAAGGAATCCCCATTTCCTGCCGTAGCCTATCCTGCGGGGGATCCCGGCAAGGAACACGGAGACGTTCATCGCTTTTCCCGGGTTGAAGATCGCGGCAAGGTCATATCCCTGCCCCCTCAACAAAGCCGCGAACCTCACTACCTTACCCGGAGAATCGAGGTCGCGGGAAGGGTCAAGCTTGATTATCGAGTCTACGGAGGGATTGCCTGCGACGGCATCATATGAGGCGGGAGACACCACCAGGGTTATCCTGGCGCCGGGGAAACCCTTTCGAAAAGCCCTGATGGCAGGGGTAGTCAGGATAAGCTCGCCTATCCTGTCCGTCCTTATCAATAGAATATTCTTTGGGCTCAATTTTCAGGCTGTTCGTAATGTATCTTCGTTACCGACAGTCCCGCGACAGACCAGAACAGGACCGCGAGCGGAAGGGAATAAAGGTTCGTGTCAAAAAGGCTGTTTACGAGCGTGGCCAGCAGGCCGCCAAGAAAACCGATGGAAACGGCCTTTACTAATACATCCTTTTCGCGGAAATATCCCCTGATCCCGGATATGAACATCCCGGCTGCTATCCAGAGCGTCACAAGGACCCCGGCCAGGCCCGTCTCTGCCGCGACCTGCAGCAGGCAGTTATGCGCATACACTATCTCGCCGTATCCCGCAGGCCTGTACCTTTCAAATACGTTCATGAACGTGCCGAGGCCGTGGCCGAATAACGGCCTGTCGAGGAACATCCTCCATCCGGTCTCCCAGATTATCATCCTGTCCCTGCTCGACGCGTCCTTTCCTATGCTGGCCAGTGAGCCTATCTGGCCCCTCAATGATTGCGGCCCGGCAACGCCCAGCAGCGCTATCACAAGCAATAACACGGCCAGCAGCGCATAGAACCTCTTGTTCCCGGAAACGACGCAGAGGAATACGAAAGCGAACGCGAACCCTAGCCACGCGGCCCTCGCCTGCGTGAGCATCAGGCTGGCGAATATCGCCAATATCGCGGCCGCAAGAAACACCTTCGCCTTCCCGCGGACCGCATTCAACATGAAAAGCGATAACGGCAGCGGCAGGACCGTCGCGAAAAAGGTGCCCGCGCTGTTAGAGAACTTGAAGGTGGCCGTGACCTTTATCCTCTCGAAAAGCGGGAAATGCCTGAACAGGTCATAGCCGGAAAAATACTGGTACAACCCGTCGAGCCCGACTATGAATGAAGGCAAGACAAAGGCCATCGCGGACCGCACGATCTTCTCCTTCGTATTAATCACATCGGTTATGACCAGGAACAGAAGGAAGTATTCCATAGTCTTGAACATCAGCGTGCCGGAGCTTAACGTAATATTCGAGGTGGTTATGCTCGCGGTGACTATGCTCACGAGAAGGTAGCCTACGGAAGCCCATTTTAGGTTCAGGTCCAGGTCGCAGGAATGGGCCACGGACGATATGATGACATAGAACATCGTCAGCAGGATCGCGGCCGCGAATACGATCGGGATGAACGCGGCGGGCGACAACAGGTTATAGCCGGGCTCCACATGCTTTGAGACTACCCCGATCGTCACAACGATCGTCAGGTAGACCATGACCGAGGTAACGATGGCCATGAGAATGAACGCGGCGGAGGACCTTAACCTGGGAGGGCCGGGAACGTAGGATGCCGCCTTAACCCTTATGCGCTCCTTGAGCTCATACGACTTCTTTACGAACCATAACAGGATAGCGATCGTGGCGAATACTTCAAGGACGCTCTTCGAGGAGGATATGAAAAAAAAGATCGTATAGAGCAGGTATTCTATGAATTTATCGCAGCCTGAGCATATCCTGCTATTCTGTACGCTCACTTAAGGTATATCCCGCTTATCTGGTGGTATTCCGCGCCGCTCTCCCTGCATATCGCCTCTATATCGTCCTTCGTCTTCCTGTCGGCGGACGGGATCGCCAATATTATCTCGTCTATATCCTTTTCCTCGACGATCCTCGGGATATCCGACCTGACTCCGACGACCGGAATGCCCTGTATCCTCCTGCCGTATTTTGAATGGTCATCGTCGATAAAACCCACAGGGCGGTAGCTCAGCGACTTGTTCTTCCTGATCTCGCGCAGGAACGCGTCCCCCGCGTCTCCCGCACCGAAGATCAGTATCCTCCTTCCGCTGCCTTCGAACGATACGAATATCTGCTCCCTGAATATCCTGAAGGCTATCCTGACAGCCGACATCAGGATAAGCAGGACCATAGCGTCAAGCACGAATATCATCCTTGAAAAACCCTCGAACCTGAAGGCTATCACGAGGACCACCACCGAGGCCACAGACCCGAGAAGCACGCCCTTCACTATGTTGAGGAGTTCGCTAAGCCCGATATACCTCCATATGCTCCCGTACACCCCGCAGACCGAGAAGGCGAGCAGTTTTATCACTATTATTATCGGAAGGGATTTCGCTATTAGCCCGAAATTGTAATAATCTATGATCCCCTCATACCTCATTATGTAGCTAGACATGTACGCGATGCATATAAGGATGAAATCGCATATGACCTCGAATATCACCCTCTTATACCTTATGAGCACCT
>JAQUSA010000121.1 GCA_028715315.1 Candidatus Omnitrophota bacterium
CAGCTGCTGTACCAGCGCGAGTTCCTGGTGAATTATCGCGACCCCGGCGCGTTCGCTGTCCTTGATATCGGTGAACTTCCGCGCCCGGCCGTCGATCGATATGCTCCCGTCGTAACTCCCGGACGGATATACTCCGCTCAATATCTTCATCAGGGTCGATTTTCCTGCGCCGTTCTCACCGACCAGGGAATGTATCTGCGCCTTCTCGACGCTGAAAGTCACGGCGTCAAGCGCCTTGACGCCGGGAAACTCCTTTGTAATACCCTTCATCTCGAGGATATTCACGCCCATGTGTATCTACCGGCCCTTTTATTTATATACGTCGGCTTTCTTCAGGTATCCGCTGCCTATGAGCACCGCGTCTATATTGCCCTTATCGACAACGATCGGTTTCAGCAGGATCGACGGCACGTCCATCTTGTTGTTGTTGACCGCCCCGGTAGCCCCGGGATCCTGCCCGCCGGCCATCATAACGGCCGCGTCCATCGCCTTGGATGCAAGCTCACGCGTGTCCTTGAATACGGTCATCGATTGCATGCCCTTTACTATGCGCTGGGCCGCCGTGAGTTCGGCATCCTGGCCGGTCACGGGAACCTTGCCGGCCAGCCCGACCTGCGCCAACGCCTGTATAACGCCGCCGGCGGTATTGTCGTTCGGGGCAAGCACCGCGTCGATCTTGTTATTGTTGGCCGTAAGGGCGTTCTGCATCAGGTTCATCGCGACGGTAGGCTGCCAGTCCTGTATCCACTGGTCCATGACTATCTTTATGTCGCCCTTCGCCGCAAGCGGCTTTATGACCGACATCGCGCCCTGCTTGAACAGTTTCGCGTTATTATCGGTAGGCGCCCCTCCGAGCACCGCGTAATTGCCTTTTGGGACCGCTTTTGCCAAAAACTCCCCCTGGAGCCTTCCGACCTCCAGGTTATCGAAAGATATATAAAGGTCGACCTTAGTATTGAGCACGAGCCGGTCATAAGATATGACCTTTATGCCCGCGCTATGTGCCTCGTCGACTATGGCCGCCGCGCTGGTCGCGTCGTGCGGCGCCAAAATAAGTATATCTATGCCCTGGGCGAGCAGGTTCTCGCACTGCGACATCTGTTTGGCGGCGTCGTTGTCCGATATCTGCATCTTCAGGTCGATATTCAGGTCCTTCGCGACCTCCCTCATCTTCTGGGCATCCCTGACCCAGCGTTCGTCCCTCTGGGTGGGCAGCGACGCGCCTATCCTTAACTTCTTCGCGGCCGGCGCCGCGTCACACGGCCCAAACGCGGTGATCGCAATAAAAAACGCCGCAACGGATGCGGCATATCTGAGTTTTGCGCCCATGTCACTGCTCCTTTTTAGGCAACCCTATTCGCGTCCGAGCACCCTGATAAACGCCTCGACGACCTCCGGGTTGAACTGCGTGCCGCTGTGCTTTACTAATTCCTCGATCGCAGCGGCTTTTCCCATGGAATCCCTGTAAGCGCGTTTTGACGTCATGGCGTCATACGAGTCCGCTACGGAGACTATCTGCGCGAGAATATCTATCTCATCGCCCTTAAGCCCGTCGGGATACCCCTTGCCGTCGTAACGCTCGTGGTGAGACCTGACAATAGCGAGTTTCTTCTTGTCAAGGAAGACCGGGGTCAATATCTCTTCGCCGGTCTTCGGGTGCTCCTTTATGATCTCCCATTCCTCCGGGGTCGGTTTGCCGTCCTTGTTCAGGATGCTCTCCTCGATACCGAGCTTGCCTATATCATGCAGCTCGGCGACGCTCTTGAGCATATCGGCCTCTTCCTCCGCGATGCCCATCTCCAGCGCGATCTTCCTCGCGTATTCGGCGACCCTGTCCGAATGGCCCTTCGTATACGTGTCCTTCGCTTCGATGCTTCGCGCGAGCGTCTGGACTATCCTGTAAAAGTAATCCTGCAGCGCCTTCCGCGATTCGGATATGCTCTCCGCCATCCTGTTGAAGGCCTTGCCGAGGCGGCTTATCTCATCGTTGCCCCTTATGTCTACCCTGTACTTGAAGTCGCCCGATGATATCCGCTGGGTCGCTTCTTCCAGCTTCTTTATCGGGTCGGTCGTGCCCTTTCCTATGAGCAGCCCCAGGATGACCGCGACGAATATCCCGAGCGCGAGCACAAATACCGCGCGGCGGTTCAGCTCCCTCTCCATATCGCGGACCTTCTTCGCGGACATGTCGATCCCGATGACCGCGACGGTCTTGCCGCTGCTGTCGCGGATCGGCGCGTAACCCGAAATGGTCACTCCCCATTCGTCCTCAACAAGCTTCTTGTCCGCCGAGGGCACCTGCAGGGCCTTCTTCATTTCCGGGAAACGCGAGACGTCATATTTATCCCCTGGGTAAGATGTCGAGGCATCCTTCCTTTTTGACCTTGCCAGCGGCTCCGGATCCACGACGAACTGCCATATATTGTCGTCACCGGTACGCGCCATAGTATAAACAAAAAGTATCTGCGAATCCGCCGACTTTATCTTGCGGAGTTTCTCGGCGATTATCCTGTACTCCTCACTGTCGTATCCGGCCCTGTTGAGCGGCACTCGCATAAGCATATCCTCGTCGATGCTCAGGGCCGCGGTCTGCGCGACAAGCTCGAGCTCCTCCCTTAACTGCATGAACCGCGAATTGTAGCTGTATTTGTATATAAGGAAATTACTGAGGGACGCTATGAGGAAAAGCGACAGCACGAACGCAATGGTGACCTTGGTGCGGAAGCCGCCGAATAACGAATGGGAATATCTCATTTCACCAAACTATAGGCTAAGGCCGATATGAGCGCCGAACACGGGATGGTCAATACCCATGCCCAGACTATCTGGCCGGCAACGCCCCAGCGGACCGCGCTTAGGCGCTTCAGCGAACCGACGCCCATGATCGCGCCCGTTATTGTATGCGTTGTGCTTACGGGGATACCGAACGCGGACGATACGAATAATGTTATGGCGGCGCCCGATTCGGCGCAGAAACCGTCAACGGGTTTTAGCTTCGAGACTTTCTGCCCCATAGTCTTGACTATGCGCCATCCTCCGAACATAGTCCCGACGCCTATGGCCGTATAGCATGCTATCACGACCCAGAACGGTATATAAAAATCTTTCCCGAGCAATCCCGCGCTGAACAGCAGGCTTGCTATAATACCCATCGTCTTCTGAGCGTCATTGCCGCCGTGCCCGAGGCTGTAAGCGGCAGCCGAGACGAGCTGGCCCTTCCTGAACAGGTAGTCTACCTTCAGCGGAGCGCTGTACCGGAATATCCAATGGACGGCTACGCCGAATGCAAGGCCGAGGATAAGGCCTAAAAGCGGGGAGACCACTATGAATACTGCTGTCTTGATGATCCCGGGCCATATCAGCGCGCACGTGCCCGCCTTTACAAGCGCGGAACCGATAAGGCCGCCCATCAGCGCGTGCGAAGAGCTTGTCGGCAGGCCGAAAAACCATGTGATCAAATTCCACCCGCAAGCGCCCATCAGGGCGCCGAATATTATCCCCTTATCTACGATGGAGATATCAATTATGCCTTTCCCCATCGTGTTTGCGACAAGGTGCCCGAAGAACAGGAATGCGATGAAATTAAAAAACGCCGCCCACATGACTGCGTGGCGCGGCGAAAGGACCCTGGTCGACACGACCGTGGCTATTGAATTTGCCGAATCATGAAAACCGTTCAGGAAATCGAACAATAACGCGAGCAGGATAAGAAAAATAATAGTTATAGTCATAGATTGGGCTCGATTTTACGCACCATTATAGACAACGGCTATCGTCGCGTCAAGATATTAAATTAAGGCCTGCGGCTGTGATACCTCGAACGCCTCTGCTTAAATACGTATCTCGGCCTCTTGCCTTCGGCCGGCCCCTGCAGCTTGCTGAACTCGGCAGGAGTGACATCGGGATGCTTCGAGACCGGAAGCGAGATCCTCATGAGCTTTTCTATGTTGCGCACGTCC
>JAQUSA010000012.1 GCA_028715315.1 Candidatus Omnitrophota bacterium
GCAGTATGCGACACTGTCGGATGAGCAGGATAGCGGCGGAATCCCGTGCGCAAAAGGCACTAAGGCGGGCTTCTACCAGTCCGGGAAATTGCAGTTCGCGACGCTTGCAGGGGAACACCAGGTCATGGGTATCACGTGCACAAAAGGGACGGTCGCAGGTTTCTATGAGTCCGGAAAACTGCAGTATGCCACACTCAGCGCCGACCGTGAGATAGGCGGCATACCCTGCGCGGGCGGAACAAAGGTCGACTTTTACGAATCGGGAAAACTGCAGTATGCCACCCTGGCAAAAGACCGCAGGATCGGCAATGTCGAATGCCTTAAAGGGACGGTGGTCGGTATCCGCGAATCGGGCACGCTTAAATATATGATCTCAAAAGGTTCAAAGACGAGTTTCGACGAGAACGGTAATCCGAGAGACGCGGAAAAGACCTCAGACTGAACGACCCCGCTTATTAGCCCCATTTTTAAAAAATCCTTGACGACCCTCCATACGAGTAATATAATTATATACGAAATACAAGGGAAGGAGAGCCGATATGGAGACAGGCACGAAATACATAACGATGGATGAGGTCGCGGATTACTTAAGCCTCAGTGAGGGAAGCGTTCGTAAGCTTATTAAAGAACAGGGGTTTCCTCATGTCAAGGTATTGAGGAAGTATCTGTTCAATAGGCAGGATATCGAAGAGTGGCTTAAGCTGCATTCGCAGGGCATCAGGGCAAAGAAGTAGCATCTCCTAACTATTAATAAGGGGTTATGCTAATTAAAGATCTCAAAAAATATTTAGTTTCCCTATCTATCGCCATGGCGATATCGCTGCTGTCCACCTCGTCCCCGGGCGGCGCGGAAGAATCCCCGCTTGACTCATCGCAGGGTCCCCATGAGTTGAATTTTGGCAGCCTGTCGCTCGAAGCCGCTCTGAACAGGATGTATGAAGTAGATCCCGGAATACAGGTCTACAAACTGGCCTGCGATGCGGCAGAGCTTGAGATAAAAGCGAGGAAGCTCGATACTTTTTTGCCGAAAGTGAGCATCGCCACCAACATAGTAAAACCGGTCAACCTTTTCACGAAACTCAGGCAGTCGGATGAGATGTTCTTTGAGCAGCAGATCGTCATAGAGTTTGCCGTGACCACCAACAGCTTGAACAATATAATAAAAGACAGGAAGGGTTACGAGGCGAGCGTGCTCGAATTAAAACAGGCGGTCACCAAAAAGAGCCGTAAACTCATCAACGTCTATTTTACCGTAGCCAGGGCCCAGGAGAACTACAGGGCAAGCTGCGATAACGTCGAAACGGTCGAGAAGATCCTGAAGTCGGTTGAAAGCAGCAATGAGTACACGGATGTCGAGAAGCTTGAGCTCAAAAATTATCTCGGCATAGTCGTCGAACAGAAATTGGGCGCGCTGAACACGCTCCTTAATACCAGGAGGGATCTCAGGGGCCTGATCGGGCTTGAGCACAGGGAGGATGTTGATATAACTGTGGAGGAGCTCCCGGATAACATAAACAATGACCCCGCCTTCTCGGAAAACCCGTTTATCAGGCCCGTCGATTATACGCTGGATATATACAAGAAGAGGGAGCAGGGGGCCGATTTGACCGCCCGCATCAGCACATCGCCTTTGTTAAGTCTTACGTCTTCTACGATACTGGGCATCGCCGAGGGAAGGTTCTCGAAATTCCAGAAGAAACTGATAACCGATACCCAGGTGGAATTATTCATAAGCGACTTCGGATATTCCAGCGGGCTGGATGATGTCAGCAGGATCGGGTCACAGATAGCGAGGCTTGAGGTACTGAAGGCCGAGGAGGACCTCGAGTACGCGGACCGCATAACCAACGGTAAACTGGCCGAGCTGAGCGACCTGATAGATAACTACAGGGAATATATATCGAAGACGGAGGATACTCTCAGGATGTTCAAGGAACGCCTGTCCCTGCCGGTCATCGAGATAATAAGGATGAACGATAACCTCTTTAAGTCCAGGTATGCCCTTCAACAGGCGCTCGTTGATTATACGGTCATGCTATCCAGCCTTAACGGCGTCGAGCTGAAACCCGAGAACACCAGCCCGCAATTCCAGGATATGAGCCTTGAGGACCTGCTTTCGAGGGGTGAAAGGAACGATATCCTTACCGCCAAGCAGGTGGCCGATAATAAGATAAGGATGGAGAAGGTAAGGGTAAGGGCGATGAAGGCAGGCTACCTGCCGAAGGTCACCGGGGCGGCGTTGCTTGAGAATGCCAACATAGACGGTACTCCCTATCGGAATACGAAGGCCTATCTCGCGCTCGAAACCCGGTTCTTCAGCGGCAAGACCGGACAGGCCGTCAGGGCGGCGCAGGCAAGCCTGAAAGAGGTCGGATATGAGGGAGTTGCCCTGCAGAACGTTGTCGCGGATGAAATAATAAGGAACTACCTGTTCGTGCTGAGGAGCAGGAATGCCCTCAAAAGGCTGAATGAGATAAAGGAGATAAAGGGCGAGGTCATCCGGGACATGCTTAAGGATATGGAAGGCAAGAGCCCGAAATACAGCAATTCGGATATACTGCCGCTGGTCCTCCAGCAGATGGAGCTGGACAGGACCATGTCTGATGTTGAGTTCTCGCTGGCGTTTGTAGAATACAACCTTAAGAAATGGACCGGTATACCGCTCAATGAGACGATAAGCGTCAAGGAGCTGCCCATGTTCGGGACGGACGAGGGGCTTTCCGGGTTCATGATGCTCATCAAATCCAGGGTAGCGCCGTATTTTGACGGCAGGGCCCCGGTCAAGCAGGCCCTGAGCGCCGTCGAAAAGAACAGGGCGGGAGAGGCGCAGGCTGTAGCCTATGAGGGCGCGCTGTTCCGGGTAAAATATGAGACGAAGGGAACGGATATCGACGGCTGGATCAACCCCGATAAGCAGTGGTTGCTCAGCGTTTCCGTGCCATGGGGTGACCGCGGGGAGAAATTGGCTGAGTCCGAGGCGTCGAGGACCCGCATCGAGTCCGAGATAGAATATATAAAGAGCATGGATGCCTATGAAAAGGAGAAATTGTCCGTAACGACGGCCTATAACGCGTCGAAAGCGCTCCTCGAGGACCTGCGCAACAGGAAAGATAATATGGAATTCCAGTACAAGATAACCGAGGAACTATTCAAGCTTGGCGGCAGGACAAAGAGGCAGATGGTAGATTCCAAACTGGATTATATCGTCGCGCAGATGGGTTTTGAGGAATCGCTATTGGACAATTATTACTTCAGCTCGAAGGAGATGCTATTCGTCGAGAAAGACCTCGAACCCGCAGGCGGCGAGAAGATATTGCTGACCGGATTGCAGGAAGCGATAGACCTTGCCTTGCAGAACAGCCGCGAGGTCCGGAAATACGAGGAGATCCTTGAGCTGGAGAAGGAGACGCTCGATTATTACAAGACGGTGAGGCTGAAGGGCGAGGTCTCTGAGAAATACTACAGGGTAGACAACAGGGGTTGGCCTAAGCAGAAGGAGGTCAAGGGAACGAGCATAGTGGCGACCGCCGAGGTCGATCTCGTGAATAAATACATGGTCAAGAGGCAGCAGCGCAAGATCGAGCTTGCCGAAAAGGACCTTGAGCAGGCGAAGTTCGACCTGGTCATAAGGGTCGCGGATGCATACTCGAGCTACCTTGGCTCGCTCGCGGAGGCCTCGGAAGTCAATATGGAATACGAAAAACAGAAGACGGTCATGGCTGGCATGGAAGAGCTGTTCAAGGCCGGAGCGATAGCGCATGTGGACTTGCTTAAGCAGAGGGAGTTCGTCGAAAGCATGTTGCAGAAATATATAGATATCAACAGGTATACTGAGGGCTACAGGAATAACCTCGGCATAGTCGTCGGAGGGCTCGATCCGCGGTTCTCGATCGTGAACACCGAGGTATACGACAAATCCGCCAAGCGCATCGCCCTTACCGAGGACTTTGAGATCAAGAAAAGGCTGTTGGATGAGCTCGTTTCCGCAAGGCAGGCCTTAATAGGGCCGTTGAATGACGACCTGCTCAAGCGCGCGGAGCTCGATATAAGCATTGCAAGGCTTGACACCGAAGCCATATCCAAACAGATCAAGACGCTTGCGGTCAACCTGGAGTACAATTACCTTACGGATTATATGGGACTGTTGACGAAGGACGAAGCCACTTTCACGCGTTATGACAATATGGCGGAGTTTCTCTCGCTGAATTCCCTTACTAAGATATTTGACCCCGCCACCGGAACCAAGGCGAGGATAGCGGCTATACAGGAGAAGGCGGCCGTGTTGAGATCCGAATCCTACATGAAATCCGTTGTCCAGGACGCGTTGAGGAGGTTCACCGATTACCAGATCGCCGTGGCCGACTACGCGAACTTCGAGAAGAACGAGGCGGCGTTGGAGGGTGAAATGGCCGAGAAGATGAGGGTGGAAGAGGCGACCGGGGACACGGCCCTTATCAGGCAGAGGGAGCTGGAAGAGACCGTACTTAACAATAAGATAGGCAGGATACAGGCATTCTACCGCATGCTGAAATTTGGTAACGAACTGGACCGTTACCTGATAAGATATACGGCGAAGGGCCTTGAGTCATACGTAACGTTCGTCACTAAATGAGCGGGATCATGTTTAAGAGCGGCAAAAAAATAGCCATAATTTTGATAGCGGTCGCGGCCATGTTAATCATGGCGCGCTCGTGCCACCGCCGTCCTGCGGGAATACGGGATCCTGACGGCAAGCAGGCCCTTCACGCCGCCTCCGGTACGGCGCATGTTGCGAACCCGCTGGACCATTCCAAGCAGCAGAACTCCCCGTTGAATGCCGGTGAATTGGTATCCTTTATACTGGAATGGACCAATCCTGAGACGGGACTGGTCCCCACAATGATATCTAAGAGCGGGGCCAAGAACCAGTTTGCCGACATGTCGTTCGCATATGCGCAGGCGGTTGCCCACCAGAACCTTGTGATGGCGGGCCTGATCGACCGTTCATCGCAGGCCGCGGAGATACTCAGGACCAGGGGCGAGACGAGGGACATACCCAACGGTTTCAACGTCCGGACCGGCTTGAGTGAAGATCCGCTGATAACCGCAGGGCCCAACGCGTACTGGGGCATAAGTTTTATCAGGGAATACCAGCTGACCGGAGACGAAAAGTGGCTTACGGCAGCGAAGCGGCGCGCCGATTTCCTTATCGGGCTTCAGGCGGATGACGGGGGGGTAAGGAAGAGCCCCTTCCAGGGTAACGCGGAATATAGCGCGAAATCGACCGAGGAGAACCTTGATTGCTATGCGTTGTTCAGCGTGCTTTCCCGCATCACTAAGGAAACTAAGTATAAGGCAGCCGCATCCGGTATCCTGAAATGGCTTGCGGGAAGCGGAGTGTATGACCGGGAGGCCGGCTATTTTACCGCAGGCATATCCGATGATAAAGTAAATACCCTGTATGCTACGGATGCGAACGCTCTGGCAATAATAATCCTGGGCCCGGAACTGCTTGACTCCGAAGGTGAGTTCAGGTTCGGCGGGGCCGGGACCGCCGGGAAGGTGCTGCAGGGCCTCGAAAGAGCAAAGGTGAAGGTCGATTATGTCCATCCGTCCGGCGCAGTCGTCAAGGGCCTCGAGGGATTCGATTTTACCGACAAATTCGGCAGGCCCGGCAGGAAACCCGTTTTAAGCCCTGAATTCACATCACAGGCGGTGTTGGCATATCTTGTAATGGCGAAATCCGCGAAGGAGAACGGGGATGCCGAATACTCGGCCAAATTGGTCGGGGAAGCCGGCCATTATCTCAATAACCTCGGCAGGATGGCGGCGAGGACCGGAAGATCGGCGTCTTTGCCCTATGGGTCGGAAAAGAGAATAAGGCGGTACCCGTTCGACAACTGGCTGACCCCGCAGGCGGAATCCGACATATCGTCTACATGGGCGTCATTCCCGTTGGCCGGGTTCAATCCGTTCGCGCTGGAAGGTTTCGAGCTGCGCGATGCCCTCAAGGATGACGCAAAATGGATGCTTGAGCCCGGAGAAGCCATAAAGCCCGCCAAAGCGATCGTGATCCCCGAACCGCAGAAGATAATATCCGAAGCCGAGCTTATTGCCCAGCAGGAAGCGGCAAGGGAAGAGTCGCTGAGGAAGCCGATCGTATATTACAAGGTACTCTATGACCAGGTGCTCAAGGATGCGACTATCGCGAGGAAGAGGGTGATAGCCGTCCTTATGACGAGTTATAATTGCTGGTTCAACGGCGTGCTCGATACGCAGTCCCGGGATTATGATGTGATCGGCGTCGACGGGAATTACAGGATAATATACAGGAAGCTGCAGGACCTTCCCGACGAGACGAGGAAAGCCGTGCAGTCGGAATATTCTTATATGGACGATTCAACGGGTATCAAATGGAGGATGGCCCCGAAATATAACCTCGACCTCGACGGGCAGTATAAGCCGTATTACGCTTTCGAGATAGACGGGGATTACAATATCGTAAATCAGTTCTCGTCCGAGAATGATGTTCCGGAAGCCAACAGGGCTGACCTGAAAAACCCTAAAGCCCAGTTCCAGTCTTCTCTGGGCCTTCCTGAAGGCCACCTGATAGCGAGGTATTTGACCGCGCTTGAGGTAGACGGCGAGATGAACATATCAAGCTATTACGATGCGATAGAGGACGTGCCCGGCCTTGTCTCTAAGGTCCCCATAAGCGAAGATGAGTATAGGCGGTATTTGAAAGCGAAGGACTGGGAGAAGCAGGACATGGTCTCCGCCGGTATCGTCCCGGACGAAAAGGGGATGCTTGCTGCCCAGGAGAGGGGGATCTATTACGCGAGGGTCCTCGGGCTCGACGAGACCAAGAGGCTGCGCGTTGGCGGCGTCTCCGTGGCCAGCGGCCGCGAGGTGGTCATGGGCACCAAGTTCAGCCTGACAAATTGGCGTGTCGGCGAGGCGGCTAAGACGAACGCGGTGAAATATGAGATCGGGCTCATCAAAGGCATGGTAATAAAGCCGCGCAAACAATTCACCAGAAGCGACCCTTCGACCACGCAGCCGCTATGGATATACCTCGGGGAAGATGTGCTCGCGTCCGAGACCAAGGAGTTTACGAGGAGGCTGCTCGACCTGCTCAAGCGCATCAAAACCGAGAAGGACGCGCAGACGCGCCTGGAGCTCATAGAACAGTACGACCGGCTGGCCGGAGAGCTTGCCTGGTACGATGATGACGGGCTCATACACGTCATCTATTACGGCGTTAAGGCGGCCGAAAACAGGCTCGGTAGTTTTGCCGAAGCCAAGGCAAGGGCCGAGTCGAGCCTTAAGACGTACGAATCGGTCCTGGGCCGCGACCAATTAGGAAGGGATCTCCGGGATTCGTACGGACGCGTCTGGCTCAAGGTCGTGAACCAGGCGACCGGACGCATACTATACGTCGAGGTCTACGATATGTCGGGAAACCTCGAGACTATATATTCCGAGAACATTAAGATAGACCCGCTCACGAAAGCCGTTACATCCGACGTAAGGACCGACCTCGAGTACGACAAGGAGACCCTGCAGGTCGTCGGGAGCCATACATACCGCACCGATGAGAACGGGGACTGGTTATCGGACATATCCGAGGGCATATTCAAGGGATATACGCCCGACAAGAAATATTTCGTTTCGGAAGTCCATATATTCGCAAGGGACGAGAACGGCAGGGTCGTGTTCGAGGACGGCAAGGCCAGGTATACGAAGAAACTTGAATATTACACTCCTGAGGGCGACATATCCGCGCAGATAGTGAAGAATATCGTGACTATAGTGAAATACGGGCCCGACCGCGAGGTGGTCAAAGAGGTCTTCCTTGATGCCCCCGGAAAGGTCGTCTCCGGCGGGAACTCGAATCTAGAGGAGCTTACGAAGGGTCTTGCGTGGGTCCGCAGGTATAAGACGACGAACAACATCAGGAATTTCAAGGAAGCCCTGGCGCAGTCCCTTACGTCACTGCCTGAGGGGGACAGGGAAGGGGCCGCCGTGCAGATACTGAACAGGCTCGGCGCCGAAAAGGTCGGAAGGGTCAGCGATATGCTGATGCTGGAAGAGAACCTCGTGACCAACAACCTTACCGGGGATCCCGGCGCGCCCGGAGAAGCCCCGTATTTCGTGTTCTATGAACCGGGAGACAGCCTGGGGCGGCAGAGGATGATCGTCCGCGGCGGCACGATAGAGGTCCCGGTCGACTGGATAGTCGAGAGCGATATACCGTCAAAGACGCTTACCTTCAACCTGGCCGGGGAACTCGTATCGATAAGCGATGTGGATAATTCGGTCCGTGCCGATTCGGTCCTGGCCCCGAAGTACATAGAGAAGATGGCCCCTCTCGGAATATATGCCGATACGCTGCTTCCGCAGATGAAGAAGAGGATATTCAGGATGGTTACGGGAGAGGACGGGCTTCCGCATTTCACTAATACCGTCGCGATAACTACCGTAAGCTACATGATACCCGACGATGTTCTCGGACGGGAGCTCGTGACCGTCAAGTTCGTTATGCTGGGCGACGAGACGACGCTGCATAAGGGCAGCACGCTGAAGCTGAAACGGAATTTCTTCGGCGGGGAGACGCTGCTTGAATCCTGGAAGGATGACAGGGACGAGGAGCGCACGCGCGCGATAGCGAAGAAGGAAGATACCGTAATATATGAGTGGTATAAGGAAGGGCTCGGCGCGGATGAGCTTCGCGCCCACCTGAAGTCCGATTACGGCAGGCTGGTCAAGCGCAAGGCGCTCGATGAGGCGTTAAAGAGCGCGGCCGCGGCCCCGTTCGGCACCCTGCCGGGGTACCTTATGATAAAGCCGAACGGGAGCATAGGCGAGATCAAATATTTCTCCGGTACCGTGGAATACCCGCGCGGCGTTTTCAGCCATCCGGGCGTAAAGATACCTTACGAGGCGGAGGTCATGCCGTTCAAGCTCCCCGACGGCCTTCCGATAAGGGGCGTTAAGTACGGCGTGCTGAATTCGGATTACGCGTTCTACGACGTGCATTCGTTGAGCGGCCAGCTCATAGTCCTCGAGCGCCGTTTCATCATACTGCGCCTGATGAACATATTGCCTATACAGGGCGGCAGGCAGACCGAATTTTATGATCCGCTTGTCCCCTATTCGTACCTGAGGCCGATAAAGATAGAAAGGGAATTCGCGCCAGGCACGCAGCCAGAGGGCACTCCGCCCGGCAGGCAGATCGTGGCGGTCTTCGTGGGTGATGCGAGCGTCTACCATCGCAACGGATGGCAGACGCAGACGTTCCTCGAGAGAAGGCCGTTCGACATCGAACACTGGATACGCTCAGATTATGAATTTGACGATAACGGCGTCTATAAGTTCAAGAAAGAGCATATAGAGAGCAGCTCTATATACCTGATGAAGTCGACGAATTGGCGGAAGCCGCTTACCCTGCTGATATTCGCCGCCGGATTGTTCTTACTCGCGGGATATGTCTCAAGGAGACGGCTCAAAGTCGGCAGGAAGGCCAGGATAGCCTTTGCCGCGGAAGAAGCCAGGAAGCAGGCGATCCCCGCGGGCGCGATCAAGCCCTTCAGCAGGGAGGCCCTTGGCCGGCTGAAGGCCCCGGAAGAGCTTAAGGCCGCCTGTATCAGGGTATATGAGGGGTCGGAGCCGCCCGCCGCGCTCTATGATATGTCAGCGAAGGTATTCAGGCCATTGCTGGAGGAGCGGCTGCGCGGATTCGGGGCTGATCCTTCGGACCATACGGCCAGCATTAACGTATTGTTGGACAGGATCGCCTGCAGGATCGGCAGGGAGGACATACGCCTGAGCGATCTCTTCCCGGCCGAGGCGAGGGAATTTGAGGAATGGTCCAGGAAGAACGGCCACGGCATAAGCCTTACCGCCGCCAAACCGGGCATGGATGAGCTTACGGTCATAGTGTTGTTCAGGCTCATATTTGACGAATCCATGGAGTTCAGGGCGGCCGCCACAGGTTTCAGGAATTACCTGCTGGATAAGTCGCTTAGCATGCTGGACTCCGGGCAGAAGGACGCGGTGATCAGGGAGATACGCAGCGATACACGGGCATTGCTGGAGGCGCTGAGGCCGGGCTACGACAAGAAGCTCGGGCTGACAAAGGAATTCATATTCACATATGATGACCTGAACGACCTGTTCGAGGGCAGGCGGCCCGGGTTCATCGCTTCGTTCGCGCAACTGTCGGGCAGGAGCGGCGAAGAGAAACTTTCCTATCTCGCCTCAAGGGAAGGCAGGGACGCCTCGGCCGACATCAAGTCGCACAAGAATTTTGCATGGCTCAAGACATTCCACGATAACGCGGGCGCGCCGCAGTTTATCGATAACCTCAGGAGGTTCTGGCAGTTCCTTGTGCCGATGTTCACCGCCGTCATGCTGGGCGGGATCGCGATAGCGCTGAAACGCGTGCCGTTCTCCGGCCGGTTGGACAACATGGCGGGCACGGTCGGCGCGACGTTCATAGAAGTGACGATCCTCATACTGGTAGGCGTAGCAATAACGATGGCCCTGATAAAGGGCACTCTCGGAAATTACAGGCCGGCCGCTTTCGCCGCCCCAGAGAGAAAGGACCTCAGGCGGTCGATAAGGGTCTTCTGGATCATGTTCGGGTCAGCCTCGTACCTGTGGGGCCTCTTCAGCATTTTCGTCATAATCTGGACGGTCCGGATAATCACGAAGCTCACCTTCGTGAATTTCGGATGGGGGTTCTTTATCAATGCCAGCGCGCTCCTGCTTACGATGACGTTCATACTTTCAAGTTTCTTCTCCCTCTTTTATATAATAATCGCATTGATAGGTTTCTATCGCGGCAAGAGGGAAGGCATCGGGCAGGTGATAACATGGGACCAGTTAAAGAGGAAGCTCGAAGCCTCCAGGCTGCGTTTCGGCGAAGTCATGATGCCTCTGCGCCCGGCAAAGGGAGTTGGCGGCGGTTCCGACGCGCCGTGGAAGGCATACTGGAACTCCATGGTAACGGAACTCTATAATTATTATGTCATAAGCGGGAAGGAGAGGGACGCGCTCCTTTATTCGGATAACAATCCCGTGTTGAAACTCGATAGGCCTCCGCGCGCGGAGGAGGCATCGGAGAGGATACGCCTCTACGCGAACAGCTGGCTCATGGAGATGCCGAAGGCTGAATCCTGGACAGACCTTCCGTCGTTCACCGCGATGATAACGGCGTTCAACGAGCCGGTAAGCTTCTCCTTCGATGAGCTTAACGGCTGCGACAGGGGCGCCGAGGTGACCAGGCTTAACCACCTTATCGGGTTCTACAGGCCGCAATGGGAAGAGTTCGTCGGGCGGCTCCAGGATGCCGAAATGGGCCAATTCGTGACAAAGGAGCAGCTTAAGCTGCTCTTCGGGCTGAAGAAGCTTCCCGACGGGCTGCCTGAGCAGCTGAAGGAAGATATACGCAGATGGGCGAACCTTACGGTGCAGTGCGTCGAGAAGACCGCCGTCGAAGTATACAGGATCCGGGATTCTTTTGCCGCATACGCGAAGATCTGCTATCCTGAGGCGTCCGATGCGGTTATCGCGGAACTCGTCGCCGATAAGGTACAGATACTCCTGAACTACGAGGGATACCACAGCGGCGCAACGCGCGATTCCGACAGGGAAGCCTTGAACAGGCTCATGAAGGAGATGCCCGCGCTGGAAGTCTATTGGGGCGCCGCCGATGCCGATGTCGGGGGCAGCGACCGCGGGCTGCACAGGTTCAACGTATCCTCGGGAAATATAGAGCTAATCGAGGTCGCGCCTTTTATCGCCCCGATAAAGAAGGGTAAACCAAGCGGGCTGAACCAGGCATTGCCTTTCGTTAAGGGCGAGACGATCCTCTTCTTCGACGCGAACTGCTCGGTGAGGATCGAGGACGCGGCGAAACTGCCCGTAGCGTTGTCGGAATTCAGGAACGACCCCGGGCTGGGTGAGGTCCTTTTCGCCGAGTATATATTCAACAAGAATTATTCATGGATATCGCAGGCTATAGGCTTCAACGAAGAGACCTTCGTATCCGTGACCCAGCGCACGATGAACATGTTCCAGGCCTGCGGTTTCTACGGTCATAGCGCGATAATAAGGACGGACATGGTCAGCGCCGCATGCGGCCTGCCCCAGGATTATATATCGGAAGATATACTGCTGGCCACCGCATTATGGAAGAAGGGCTTCAGGACCACCCATAAGGAGTACATAACGTTCGGAAAGGGGAGGGAGACCTCGTACTTCACGAGCCTCGTCCCGTTGACGAAATGGGCGATGGGCTCCTCGGACGCCGCGATAGGCAGGGCCATACGCGGTATCCTCGACTCCGAAAACATACATGTCGCCCAGAAGTTCATGCTGATGTTCGGGTTCTCCTTCTTCTACCAGACCCCGTTGATGTTCATAATAAATTTCCTTTACCTGTGGCTGATGATCTGCTGGGGAATAAACGGCTTCATGGCGGTGCCGTATCCGATCGTCTTCGGCATACTGGGCCTGTTGTTCAACCAGGCGATAACCGCCACCGGCATCGCGTACCTGGTCGAGCATTTCGGTTTCAGGAAGTCCTTCCCGGCATATATGAGGCTCGTCGCGAAGAACCACTTCTTCTACGCGTCCGTCATACCGGCGTATGCGTTCGGTTTCCTCGCGGGCCTTAAAGGAAAAGCGGTCTTCATAATAAGCGCTAAGGGATGGAACCTCGGCCACCTGCCGCTTAAGGTGATATGGGGGGAGAAGAGGGATATACTCAAGGCGACCCTGTTCAGCACGATAATCGGCCTCCCGCTCGCGTATGTCCTGGTGTCGTCAGAGATAGTGCCGCTATGGATCAGCCCGTTCATACCGTTCCTGCCTTTCGCCGTCGTCGCCTTGATGTATGCGATGGGCGTAAGATGGAAGGAACTGGGGCGCCCGTACCTGAAGAACTGGCGCGATGAGATAGTCCCGGACGGCGATATCGGAAAGATGTCGGTGATAAAACTGCAGATGATCTACGCTATGGTGCTTCTCGTCTTTACCGGCGTCGGATTCGTGATGTGGGGCCTTATATTCTCGTCCCTTGCGGTGAAAGCGCTCTTCATATTCTCCGTGCTGTACATAAGCACGACGCTGTCGTTCATAATAATGCCGCTTTTCGCCCATTCGCAGCCCATTGCGCTGTTCAAGGAGATAACATTATCGAGGTTCTGGAATTACGCGGTGATACCTATGCTGGCCGCAAGCGTCATGCTCGGCGTAGTCTCGATCGTCTCGGGCCCCGCAACGGCATCGCCCGAATCCCTGGTCTATACGTTATTGGGCATCCTTATGCTGGTAGGGTGGGCGCTCCTGAAATGGAAGCTCAGCGGATACGCGAGGCTGGACAGGTGGTTTAAGCAGAACCTGCCGGCATATAATACGGTGTCGCCGGCCCAGAAGGCAGACTTCCTGGATGACGTATACTTCGCGCACCAGGAGCTCATACAGGGCGACAGGCTGGCGGAGCTCAAGTACAGCAGGACGCTAGCGAAAGCGAGGGTTGCCTACATATTCACTTTGATCGTTACGCTGCTGCTCTATTTCGTCTCGGAATTTTACCCGAGGTTCTACAGCAACTGGGTTTGGGTTGTCTTAGCGATCGAGTCCGTCTACATGCTGATTTTGAATGTCGAACATACGAGTGACGACAGGATATACCTGGGCAAGCTGTACAGGGAGGTAATGATACATGACTTCAACAGGCTTAACGAGAACGTCAGGGCCATGGAAGATATCTGGAATAAGCTGGACAGGGGATACAAGAACAAGCTTATAAGGGTTTACGAGGACGAGTTCAGGGCCAAGAAGGCCATGATCAATTACATGTCAAGGTGTATAAAGGCGTGGGCGTCAGCACGCTGACGGAGGGCTACTTCGTATTATAACTTTCCTTAAGCACTTCGTGGTAGTAGAGCCAATCGTCGCTTACCTTCTTCATCGCGCTGTATAAGTTCCTGTAATCGTCGTAGATATCGCATTCGAACTCGATATTACGCCTGCCGCTAAGGAAGTGGGCGAAGAGCTTGTAGTTCATCTCCTTGCGCAGGAAGTTCTTCTTCTTAAGGGCGTAGAAGAGCGAGCCGTTCCCCTCGAAGCAATTCATGATCCTTACCCATTCGCACGCTATGAATATGCAGTTCTTGTAGCTGCCGAACAGGTCGACCGTGTCGCAATCTATGAATACGCACGACTCGAGCTTGCTAGAGGGTTTTATCTTCTTGCTCCTGACGAAATAGTTCCCGTGTTCGTCCGGTTTCGCTATCTGGGCGGTCAATTTACGCAGCAGTTCCAGGTACGTCATTATGTTCGAGGCCCAGTCTATCCAGTATCCCTTTGCGATCGCGCCGCCCACGCTGACCTCGTACTGCTGCAGGCATTCCCTCATGGCCAGCTGGATCTTTGACAACGATTTCTTCTCCAGCACGAGGGATTCGCATATGAGCTTGTTGAAGCTCCATTCGGTCGCGTTCAGGTGCTTTATGAAGTCCTTGTTCTTCTCCTTAGAGCAGAACAGGTCGAGCGCGTTCTGGAGCTTGTCCAGGTTCTCTTTAGTCGTGAAGAGCTGGAACGTATTGGCGAGGGTCATGTCCTTTGAGTATTTCGGTATCAATTTTTCGTCAAAGGTCTTCTCGTAAAAAGAGGATATCTCGTTGTCCGGACCCAGCTTTGCCGTTCCGAGGCAGCCGAGGGCCCTGTTTATCTGGATGGGGGTCAGAAGCATGGAGGCCGTGTTCCTGTTAAGCGTCTTAAGCAGGCCGGCGATATCAACCTCGG
>JAQUSA010000122.1 GCA_028715315.1 Candidatus Omnitrophota bacterium
AGCGTGCTTTCATCCGACTCGTCCCTCAATATCCCCTTCGTATCGGTTATTAATACGAACTTCTCCGCCTTTATGGCCGCCGCTATCGCGCTTGCGGCCAGGTCGGCATTTATGTTATAGGCCTTGCCGTCCCTGCCCTTTCCGACCGGTGTTATCACCGGTATCGCGCCGCCGTTAAGCGTCTTGACTATCGGCCTTATATCTATCGACACTATCTGCCCGAGGAAACCCATATCCTTTCCCTTGTGCGGCATCTTGGACGCCTTTATGATCCCGTCCCTTTTGGCGCAAAGCGCCTTCGCTTTTCCGCCGAGCCTGTTAATATCTTCCGCTATCTCCCTGTTCGTCGCGTCGAGGGTATCGTCGACTATCTTCATCGTCTTCGCGTCGGTCACCCTGAACCCGTCAACGAACTCCGGCACAAGCCCCGCCGCCTTCATATTGGCGGATATCCTCGGCCCTCCGCCGTGCACTATGACGGGCCTGATGCCGACCAGGCTCATGAATATTATATCCTGGAATATACCGGAGATGACCTTCCTGTCTTCCATCATGCTGCCGCCGGCCTTTATGACGACGGTCTTGCCCCTGAACTTCCTTATGTAAGGCAGCGCCTCGATCAGGACATCGGCCTTTTTAATTATATCTTGCATTTATCCTTATATAACCTTCGGTAAGGTCGCAGGTCCACGCCGTAGCGGAACCTTTGCCGGATTTAAGGTCAACCTTTATCTTAATATCCCTTCCCTTCATCGACTTCTTGGCCTCCGGCCTCAAGCCGAACCTGGCTTTACCGCAGCTCACTATCTTTATCCCGTTCAGCGAGATCTCCATTTTTGATTCGTCGAACTTAACGCCGGACGCGCCGGCGGATGAGGCTATCCTTCCGATATTAGGGTCCTCCCCGGCGATGGCCGTCTTGACCAGGCTCGAGTTGGCTATTTCCATAGCCATCTTCCTGGCATCCTGCCTGCTCTTCAGGCCGCTAACGTTTATCTCGACGAATTTCGTGGCGCCCTCGCCGTCCCTCGCGACTTCCTTCGCGAGACAGGCCATAACATGGCTTAATGCGCCGTAAAAAACCTCATAATGCCCGCTGCCGTATTTTATCCGCCGGTTCTTCGCAAGGCCGTTAGCGAGCACGAGCACCGTGTCATTCGTGCTCATATCCCCGTCAACCGTAACCATATTGAACGAATCTTCCACGGCATCCTTAAGGGAAGCCTTGAGCGCTCCCTGCTCTATATCGGCGTCCGTCGTTATGAAACACAACATAGTGGCCATGTTAGGGCATATCATGCCGGAACCCTTGGCTATGCCGCCGATCTTAACCGTCTTACCGCCTATATTCACCGCGACCGCGATCCTCTTATCGTACAGGTCGGTCGTCATTATCGCTTTTGCCGCGTTCAGTTCGCCTTTTTTCCCGAGCCCCTTTACGAGGGAAGGCACGGCAGATGTAATCCGTTCGACAGGAAGGGGTTTGCCTATTATACCGGTAGAGGCGACAAGCACATCATCGATCGCTATGCCTGTCCCGGAAGAGACGGCCTTTGCCGTATCCTTCGCCCATTTCATGCCGTCCCTGCCGTTAAGGCAATTCGCGTTCCCGCTATTGGCTATTATCGCCTGGGCCCAGCCGTCCTTCAGGTTGTTCCCGGTCAATAAGACCGGCGCCGCCTTCACGGTATTCTTCGTGCATACCCCTGCCGCATGCGCCGGGACGCCGGAGAGGATCAGCGCGAGGTCGAGTTTCCTCTTCTTTATCCCGCAGTTGACCCCTGAAGCCATAAAGCCTTTCGGCGCCGTCACCGAGCCCTTTATCGTCTTCATCAGACCAGGCCCAGCTTTTCGTCGAATCCCTGCATCAGGTTCATGTTATGCACGGCCTGCGACGACGCGCCCTTATACAGGTTATCGATCGCCGTTATGACTATCGCCCTCTTTCCGGTCACCTTGATGCCTATGTCGCAGAAATTGGTCCCGAGCACATCCTTCGTCTCTGGGAATACCCCCTCGTCGAGCACCCTGACGAACGGAGCGTCCTTATAGAACCGGCCATAGACCTTAAGCAGCTCCTCAGCGCTCGAATCCTTCCTGAGCGTCATATATATCGTCGACAGTATTCCCCTGTTCATGGGCACCAGGTGTGGGGTGAATGTAATCTCCACCTTCGACCCCGCGGCATCCGAAAGCGCCTGGTCGATCTCAGGCATATGCTGGTGCTGGTTTACCTTATAAGCTTTCAGGTTCTCGTTCGTTTCGGAGAACATCAGCGCGAGCGACGGCGTCCTTCCCGCTCCTGTCGCCCCCGACTTCGCGTCGATGATTATTTGCGAAACGTCTATCATCCCCTCCTTCAGGAGAGGGACGCAGCCGAGTATAGAGCCCGTGGGATAACACCCCGGATTAGCCACGAATCCGCTTTTTGATATCTCCGCCCTGTTCAGCTCGGGCAATCCGTACACGGCCGCCTTAAGCAGTTCCGGGCTCGTATGTCCTGTCCCGTACCATTTCTCGTATACGGCCGCATCCTTAAACCTGTAATCGGCGCTTAAATCTATGACCTTCTTCCCGGCCTTAAGGAATTCGGGGACAAATATCATGGAGACCTTATGGGGAAGCGACAGGAAGATGATATCGGCCGACTTGCATATCCGCGGAACATTAACATTTTCACACGGAAGCTCAAGCTGTCCCCTGAACACGGGGAAAATGTCGGAGATCCTATCGGAACCTTCCGCCCTCCTGCTGACAGATGTTATGGTAACTTCAGGATGCCCCAGGAGTATTTTTATGAGCTCGCAGCCGGCATAGCCCGTCGCGCCGACAACAGCTACATTCATTTTTTCTTTTGCCATGTTATGCCGTTAGGCTACCTTTCATAAATTCACATGACTTGATTATAAAATAGAAACGCCTATTCCGTCAAGCACGAAGTCCCGTCGGAATAGGCGTGTTTTTGCCCTATGTAAATTACGTTAACGTTTAGTCCACTGGAACCGCTGACGTGCTCCTTTTTGTCCGTATTTCTTTCGTTCCTTCATACGGGGGTCACGGGTCAAAAGCCCGCGTCCGCGCAATGCCGAACGAAAATTGGAATCCACCTTAAGCAAGGCGCGCGCTATGCCTAAACGCACGGCACCGGCCTGGCTCGACACTCCGCCGCCCTCGACGTTGACCACTATATCGTACTTGGCGCCGGTCTGCGTTGCCTCGAGAGGTTCCCTGAGCACCATCCTTAGCGTCTCTCTCGGAAAATAATCGTCCAATGCCCTCTTATTGACCAGTATCTGGCCCGAACCCGGCTTCAGCGTTACCCTCGCCGTGGATTCTTTCCTTCTTCCTGTTCCCTGTAATTTCAACTGCGCTTCCATCGTTCTCCTGATATTAGACCTTTAAGGTCTCCGGTTTCTGAGCGGACAGGTCGTGTTCTTTGCCCGCGAATACCCTCAATTTACCTAACGCGTTTTTGCCGACCTTATTCTTCGCCAGCATTCCCTTTATCGCATGTGTTATGACGTATTCGGGCTTCCTCTTCAACAGGTCTTCGAGGTTCTCCGTCCTCCTGCCGCCCGGATAACCGGAATACCAATCATACTCTTTCTTTAAGAGCTTCTTTCCGGTAACCTTTATCTTCGCCGCATTAATTACCACTACGCCGTCACCTACGTTTAAGTCTTTGCGGTAAGTGGGTTTATGCTTGCCTGAAAGTACGCGCGAGACAGCCACGGCGAGCCTTCCCAGCACAACGCCGTCAGCGTCCACAATAAACCACTTCTCCTGCCATTTCGGATTCGTTACCATCTTATTTAGCCTTCCTCACTTGGATTAGTTGTTAAGACGTAAGATTATAACATAAAACCGGTTATTGTCAAGAATATTTTATTCCGGCGTGTTCGAGAGCG
>JAQUSA010000123.1 GCA_028715315.1 Candidatus Omnitrophota bacterium
GTAGCCAGTATCACTTCCTTGATCTTGTCCGACTTGATCCTGCGAAGCAGCTCCTTTATCTTCAGGTCATCCGGCCCCATGCCGTCCAGGGGCGATATCGCGCCCAAAAGGACGTGGTAGAGCCCCCTGTATGAGCCGGTCCTCTCTATCGCGAGTATATCCTTGGGGCTTTCGACGACCAGGATAGTCGCCTTGTCGCGCTGCGGGTCGCCGCAGATATGGCAAACGTCGCCCTCGCTGAGGTTGAAGCAGTTCCTGCAGAAACCTATCGTGTCCTTCAGCTTTATTATCGAATCGGAAAGGGACGCCGCGTTCTCGCGGGGGGATTTCAGGATGTGCATTACGATGCGTTCAGCCGACTTCGGCCCTATGCCGGGAAGCTTCGTGAATTCGGATATGAGCTTCTCCATCGTCTTGGTGTATCCGGGCATGGGTATTACCTTTTAGTAGGACGCGTTGTCGGTCTTTTTGAGATTGCCGCCGAATATCTCGAGGGCGGACCTTACGACTTCGTGGGCCTCTTCTTCATGCTCTTCGCGCAGCAGGTCCTCGACCGGCACTTTATTCTCGAGGGCTTCCACCACCTTCATATCCACCCTGATCTCATGCTTCAATATATCGTTCAGCGCGTTCTCTATGACCTTCCTGTTGCCGTTGCCCTCAAGCGCTTCCTTGTTGAACTTGTGTTCCTTCGAGAACGCTATCGTCAGGGTCTTGTTATCAAGCTTGAGCGGCTGGGCCGGCTGGAGGAAGAGCGCCACCGACATCTTCTTCGATAATATGCCGCGCAGCAGGTTCGGCCACAACTCGCATATGAGCTCGAATGACAGGTCGCGGCTGCCGGCGCCTGCGGTCGCGGCTGCCGGTGATATCTCAATATCGACCTCTATATCGTTATCGTTGGCATCGTTGGCCTTCTTTGTTTCGGCCTTAACGGGCACCGGCGCTGCCGCGGCGCTGCCGATTTTTTTCTCGAGCTTCTCGATGCGGTCGAGTATCGTAGTCAGGGAGAATATGTCGTCCCTCCTCGTCAGCCGTATCGCGGCGAGTTCGAGCGGTATCCTCTGCGATATCGCGCGGCGGACCTCGTCCTGCGCGTTCATCAGCACCGTCAATATATAGAGCAGCGTCTCGTTCGTGAATGGCTTTGCCTGCTCCGATACCCTGGATATTATCTCTTTCGGCAGGTCGACCAGGTTCTCGAGGTCGCCGGCTTCGGCGGTCTTCGTTATCAGAAGGTTCCTGAAATGCACGACGAGCGAATTTACGAACTGCGGTATGTCCTTGCCGCCGCTTATCATGCCGTCGACCAGCTTCAGGACGCCGTGGGTATCCCTGTTTATGACCTTCTCCGTGAAGCCGAAGAGCACTTCCTGGCCCACGGTCCCCGACACCGCCGCCGCGCTCTCGACGTCTATCTTCTTCCCGCAGAACGACACGAGCTGGTCGAGCATAGATTCCGCGTCGCGCATCGCGCCTTCGGCGGCGCGCGCCACCGTGTAGAGCGCCTCCTCTTCTATCTCGAGCTTCTCGCTCCTGGCTATATCCCTGAGCTTCCCGGCGATCTCGTTGACGGTCAGCCGCTTGAAATCGAACCTCTGGCAGCGCGAGATTATCGTGGACGGAACTTTGTAAGGCCTGGTCGTGGCGAAAATGAATATCGCGTGGGCGGGCGGCTCCTCGAGGGTCTTGAGCAGCGCGTTGAACGCCTCCTCGGTGAGCATATGGACTTCGTCTATGATATATACTTTGTATTTGCCGCGGGTGGGGGCGAACTTGATGTTCTCGCGCAGGGACCGGACCTCGTCGATGCCGCGGTTCGAGGCGCCGTCTATCTCGATCACGTCGAGGTTAGTGCCGGAGGAGATCTCCTTGCAGGAATCACACGTGCCGCAGGGGCGGCGATCCTTGCCTGAGGAGGCTTCCTTGCAGTTCAGCGCCATCGCGAAGATGCGGGCTGTTGTTGTTTTGCCTACACCGCGCGGGCCGGAAAAAATATACGCATGGGCGACTCTGTTATTTGCGATCGCGTTCCTGAGGGTGGTCGTGACATGCTCCTGACCAAGGACGCTCTCGAAGTCTTTCGGCCGCCATTTGCGTGCGAAGACTATATAAGACATTACGTATTGTATCCTTTTATTAAATCAACGAGTAGATTGTATGCCTAAATGAAAACTAAGTCAATCAGTAATTTTTGAGCTCTTCCCTGAACGCGAAGACGAGGCATCCGGGGACCTTTATTACCTGTTTTGTCGTCGGGTGGATGCGGTAATGGTGGGTGGCGCAGTGCGGCATCCTGTCCCAGATGAAATTATATTTGTCGGAACCCAAAAGATAGTAGAGCTCCACTCTTTTTTCCCCGAGCAGCGCCTTTTTTATCTTCTTTAGGTTGAAACCGCCGGCGAATGGCGCCGCTATCGCCTTCCCGATGAACTTCTTGTCCATGTAACTTAATAACGTCAGGAAATACCGCGGCAGATAGTAGAAGTGTATAGCGAGCCAACTTGCATTTTTCATCCTGTTGGCGAGCATGTCTATTTCGCGGGCGCATTTGTAGATATTTTTGCGCGGGTCCCTGACCACGAGGTCTATCATCGACTTTAATTTGCCGTTATCCGATATTATCATGCCCATCTGGCCGCACATCGGGCTGAATGTCGAGGTAACCCACCTGTCCGCGTCTATCAGCTTGGCGTGCTTCAGCGGTTTCATCAGTATATGGAACGCCGTGAGCGGGAACGTGACCGCCTGCGCTCCGATTTTCCTGCAAATGAAATCTTCGACGCAATCGCCGGTCAAACGCTTGTTGACGAGGTCGTTGACGTCCGTTATCCTTCCGGAAAAACACTCCGTAGTTATCATAAGCCGCTTGACTATATCCTGGTTATCCATCGCGAACTTTATCGCTTCCGGGATATTGTCGAGGTTATGCTGTTTCGACGCGGTAAACGAGAGGATTATCCATGCCTTGCCGAGCTCGCGGATGTTCTGCAGCGCCTTGCGCACCGATTCATACGCGGCCAGGCTGCCGCGCAGCTTGCGGCACGCCTCCGGGTCGGTGCCGTCGAAGCCGAAATAGAATTTCCTGATGCCGGCGTCGAACACCTTCCTGCAGAAATCCTTATCGGCTATAGTTATGCAGTTGGTCGCGACGAACGTCCTTCGGATAAGCCCGAGCTCTTCGGCCTTCTTTGCTATCCGGAAGAAATCCGGATGTATCGTCGGCTCTCCGCCCGTCAGGACGAGGTGCGTCTCCTTGTCCTCTTTCGCTATCGCCTCCAGCATGCGGCAGACGTCCTCGTAGGGGACATCCCTTCCCGTCGCGCCGGCGTCGGCGTAACATACCGGGCATTTCATGTTGCAGCGCGTGGTTATCTCGATGAATGTTACCGGGGACCTGCGCATAAGGTGCGCCGCGCACTTGAATATCCCCTCGCGGCATTTCGGGATATCGCAGCCGTAACCCTTGATATGGTCGTAGAGGCTCAGCCTCTCCTTGAAGAGCTCCGCGTCGGACGATACCAGGTCCAGGACCTTCCCGTGTTCGCCGCACTTCTTCTCGAAAAGTATCCTGCCGCCTTCTTCGTAATAGCGCCCGTCGAGGCCTTTGTTGCAGACGGGGCAGATGGTCTTGACTTGCCTGTCAAACATTGAACTTCTCCGCGACCTTCTTCATTATCGGTTTCTTGTAATTGTCCCAAGTGCAGGTGGGAAGCGTCTTTATCTCGTCCGTATCAGGGTCTATGTAGACGAAACACGAAGAGCACATCACGAGGCGCTCGGCCTCGGCGGTCTTCAGGTCTTCCAGCGGCAGGATGAGTATCTGCAGGGCGCCCTTTATCAAGGTATCCT
>JAQUSA010000124.1 GCA_028715315.1 Candidatus Omnitrophota bacterium
AACATTTCTAATTCAGGGATATGCTCGCGCTACCAGTTCGCGAAGGAGATATTGGAATCCTGCGGGCTGGCCGCCGGGGTAACGCCGATAACGGCTGGGGAAGCGGGCGGGCCCGCGCCGAGGCCCGGGACCACTGAACTGGATAACGCCAGGATAGCGGGCGTTCTCGGGTATAGATTGAGGCATTACAGGGAAGCGTTAAAGGATTACATAAAAGAAAGAGGGGGCAAATAAACTGATGGCAAGCAAGTTCAAAGATAGAATAAGGGGCAAAAAGGCGAAGGTCGCCGTAATAGGGCAGGGATACGTAGGGCTTCCTTTGGCCGTAGAGTTCGCGAAGAAGGGGTTCAAGGCTCTCGGGGTCGATCTCGACAAGAAGAAGGTCGATTCGATAAATTCCGGAGTCTCCTATATACTGGATATCCCCAGCGAAGAGATTAAGCCTCTGGTCAAGAAGGGCATGCTTAGCGCCACATCCGATTATTCCAAGCTTAATGAGGTCGACGCGATAATCATCTGCGTTCCGACCCCGCTCAGGAAGACGAAAGACCCCGATATGTCATTTATCGTATCGGCGGCCGAAGCGATAGCGAAGAACCTGAGGAAGGGCCAGGTGATCGTGCTGGAGTCGACAACATATCCGGGCACTACGGAAGAGGTGATACTCCCGATGCTCGAGGCGACCGGGCTCAAGGTCGGCAGGGATTTCTCGCTCGGTTTCTCTCCGGAGAGGATAGACCCGGGCAACCCGAGGTATATGACCCATAACATACCGAAGGTGGTAAGCGGCATGACGAAGGAGTGCAGGGAGAACATCGCCCTGCTTTACTCGCAGATCGTCGGTAAGGTCATAACCGTCTCATCTGTGAAGGTCGCCGAGATGGTGAAGCTGCTGGAGAACACGTTCAGGTCCGTCAATATAGGGCTCGTGAACGAGCTCGCCCTCATGTGCGACAGCCTTAAGGTCGACGTCTGGGAGATCATAGAGGCCGCGAAGACGAAGCCGTTCGGGTTCATGCCCTTTTATCCCGGCCCCGGCCTCGGAGGCCATTGCATACCGATAGACCCGATATACCTGGCATGGAAAGCGAGGATACAGGGTTTTGAGCCGAGGTTCATAGACCTCGCCTCGAAGATCAACGCTGATATGCCGGAATATGTCGCCGAGAGGGTTTCGCGTTCACTGAATAAGAGGTTCGGTAAGGCCGTCAAGGGCGCAAAGGTGCTTATCATAGGCCTGTCCTACAAAAAAGACGTTACCGACACGAGGGAATCCCCCGCGTACGAGGTCATAGAGAAGCTGAGGGAGCGCGGCGCCGCAATATCCTATTACGACCCGTTCGTGCCGGTCTCTGTATTCGGCGGGCATAAGATGCGGTCCATAAAACTCAGCGCGGCGGAGGTCAGGAAGAACGACTGCGTTGTCATAGTCACGGACCATTCGAATGTCGATTACAGCTTCATCGTCAATAATTCAAAATTAGTCATCGATACGCGCAACGCGCTTAGGAACATCGTAAAACGCGACAAAATAGAAAGGCTTTAACCAGATGGCGACATACCTTGTCACGGGCGGGGCGGGATTCATAGGTTCTAATATAGCCGATGAACTTGTCCGCCGTAAGGAGAAGGTGAAGGTCCTGGACAACCTCTCATCCGGAAATAAAGAGAACCTGAAGGCCATAAGGAATGACATAGAATTCATCGAGGGCGACATTCGTGATATCGAGGTGCTGAAAAATGCTTTTCGCGGATGCGATTACGTCATCCACCAGGCCGCGCTCCGTTCCGTCCCAAAATCGATGACGGATCCCGCCCTCTATGACGAGGTGAACGTCATGGGGACCCTGAATGTGTTATCGGCGGCGGCGCACAACAGGGTAAAGAGGGTCGTATTCGCGTCATCGAGCTCGGTCTACGGCGATTCAGAGAAACTGCCCCAGAGCGAGGGACAGATTCCCCAGCCGGTGTCTCCCTATGCGGCAACAAAGCTTTCGGGTGAACATTATTGCAGGGTATTCGCTAAGTCATTCGGCCTCGAGACCGTGGCGCTGAGGTATTTTAACGTATTCGGCCCGCGCCAGTCGCTGGAATCAGAATATGCGGTGGTCATACCGAAGTTCATATCGTGCATACTGAAGGGCGAACAGCCCCCGGTGCACGGCGACGGGAAGCAGAGCCGCGATTTCACGTATGTCGACAACGTCGTTGACGCCAACCTTACCGCCGCGCTGCGCGAAGGCGTTTCTGGCGAGGTCTTCAATGTCGCCTGCGGAAAAGGATACAGCCTGCTCGAGCTGATAAAGGTCCTAAACGAGATAATGGGGAAAGATATAAAACCGAAATTTGAGCCTGAACGCGCCGGAGACGTGAAACACACGCTCTCCGATATCACGAAGATGAAAAAAATGCTTAAGCTCGATCCGAAGGTCGATTTTGTCCTTGGCCTGAGGAAGACGGTCGAGTTCTTCGCCTCAGCGCAGGGAAAGAGATAAGATGAAAGTAGCGCTATTCGAGCTCGTAAGGCAATCCAGGGCCTTGAAGGACGCGCTCGACCCCGCCATGGCCTCCGTTATCGGTAAAGGGTCATTTATCCTCGGAGAGAACGTAGCGAAATTCGAGGAAGAGATGGCCGCCTACTGCGGAGCCAAATACGCGGTGGGCGTGGCCAACGGCACAGACGCGCTCGAACTGGCGATCAAGGCCCTCGGCATAGGCCCCGGCGACGAGGTGATAACCGTCCCGTTCACGTTCATCGCTACGACCGAGGCTATATGCCTGAACGGCGCTACGCCCGTGCTTGTGGACATCGAGCCGGAAACGTTCAACATCGACGCGTCCAAGATCGAGAAGAAGATAACGAAGAAGACGAAAGCTATCATACCCGTCCACCTGTTCGGGCAGGCCTGCGACATGTCGGCCGTTGCGGCGGTTTCTAAGAAACACGGCATAAAGGTCATAGAGGACTGCGCGCAGGCGACAGGCGCAGAATATGACGCTTCCGCGGGCGCGGCGAGGAAGGTAGGTTCATTCGGAGATATCGGGTGTTTCAGCTTCTTCCCCAGCAAGAATCTCGGGTGCTTCGGCGACGGCGGAATGATAACGACCAAGGATAAAGCCCTGGCAGACAGGATAAGGATGTTGAGGGTGCACGGGTCGGCCCGGAGGTATCTGCATGAGACTGAAGGGCGCAACAGCAGGCTCGACGAGCTCCAGGCGGCGATCCTAAGGGTGAAGCTCCGCCATCTCGATGAATGGAATGGATCGCGCAGGAAGAACGCCAAATATTATGATTCGGCGTTCGCGGGCCTCAAAGCAGCCGGAAAGATCATTTTGCCGTCCGAGGCGAAAGGCCGCAGGCACGTCTATAATATATATAATATAAGGATTTCCGGAGGAAAAAGGGACGGGCTCGAGGAGGCCCTTACGGCAAAGGGCGTAGGTACCGCTGTATATTATCCGATCCCACTCCACCTTCAGCCGGTATATGCCGGGTTCGGATGGAAGAAGGGCGATTTCCCCGTCAGCGAGAAGGCGTGCGGGGAGGTGCTCGCGCTTCCGGTATATCCGGAGTTGGACAATGAGGAGCTTGAATACGCGGCGAAGTGCGTAACGGATTTCATGGAGGGAAAGCTTTGAGGATACTCATAACGGGCGGCGCTGGTTTTATCGGGTCGCACCTTTGCGATTTCATGATAGGAAAAGGGCATAAGGTC
>JAQUSA010000125.1 GCA_028715315.1 Candidatus Omnitrophota bacterium
CGCGAAGAAGTTCGAGGCGAGGCGCCCCGAGATGGGTAACGACGTGGATCATGTTTTAACGACCCGCGAGGCCGCGCAGATGATAAAGGAAGCCGGCATCGATTTTGTGAATCTCCCGGATGAGGATTTCGACCATCCGCTCGGAGAGTCGACGGGTGCCGCCGTAATATTCGGCGCGACCGGCGGCGTAATGGAAGCCGCGTTAAGGACGGCCTACGAAGTGGTCACGAAAAAGACGCTCGATAAGCTCGACTTCATGGACGTCCGCGGGCTTGAAGGCATAAAGACCGCCGAAGTCGACCTGAACGGCCTGAAGGTCAGGGTTGCCGTGGCGAACGGCCTCGGCAACGCGCGCAAACTCCTCGAGGAGGTGCAGGCGGGCAAGTCACCGTACCATTTCATCGAGATAATGTGCTGCCCCGGCGGATGCCTTGGCGGAGGCGGACAGCCGATACCGACCAATATGGAAGTCAAAAAGAAGAGGGCGGAGGCGATATACAGGGAAGACGCGGGAAAGCCGATAAGGAAATCCCACGAGAACCCTGCCGTCCAGGCGATATACAAGGAGTTCCTCGGCGCGCCGCTCGGCGAGAAGTCGCACCACCTCTTGCATACGACGTATACCAAGAGAGGGCTGGTAAAGAAATGATAAAAAAATAATGGGGACGTGTCACTTTGGCAAGGTCCCACCACAGCGGGAGACACTCCGCCTAAGTAACCTGTCCCTAAGTGACACGTCCCTGATATGTTTGTTGTCTTTTTTCCTTTGGATAGCGGCGTCGGGCTGCGCGATACAGCCGGCAGAGAGGCCGACTAATATCGTCCTTATAGGATGGGACGGGGCCCAGCTCGACCATGTGAAAGAGTGTCTCGGGCGCGGAGAGCTGCCCAATCTCAAGAAATTATCGGCCGAGGGCTCATTCGTCGAGATAGACGTCCAGGGCCACCAGACCGAGACCGAGCCGGGATTTGCCCAGATGCTTACAGGATATGATGATGAAGTCTCCGGTGTCCGCGGCAACGAAAAATTTACATGTATCCCGAAAGGATATACCATATTCGAGCGGCTCGAGGACCACTTCGGCAGCGGCTCCGGCCACGCCTCCGGCAGCGGTAGCTTTGTGACCGTCGCGCTCTTCTCCAAAGGGCACAGGTTCAAGTCCGACTCGCCGGACAAGCCGTATTATAACGCCGCCAAGGCGGCGGATGTATTCACGAACGGCCTGAACGAGGACTCAAATGTCGCGGCTGTTACGGAAAAGATGCTTGATCTTTATAAGGGCAGGCATTTCTTTTTCTTCGTGCAGTTCGCGGGCGCGGACAGGAGCGGCCATGATAAGGGCGAGAACTCGAAAGAGTACAATGACGCGCTGATCACCTACGATAAGCTTACCGGTGATATCGCGAAAAAATTAAAGGACCTGGGCCTCTACGATAAGACCATAATCTACGTGACCGCCGACCATGGTTTCGACGAAGGTTCGCGCGGCCACAGTTTCGCGCCGTATGTCTTCATGGCGACGAACGACCCTCGCGGGATAAAGCAGGGATTCCAGGCGGATGTTACGCCGACCGTCCTCGACAGGTTCGGCGTGGACGTGAAGAAGATAGATCCGCCGCTTTACGGAAAACCCCTGACAAAATAGGAGGATAAGATGCTCGCAGTGACCGGTCTGCTTATTGTCGCGGGGCTTGTAATATGGTCGATCCTGACCTATAATTTCCTCGTAAAGTACAGGAACCTGCTCAAGGAGGCCTGGAGCGGCATCGATGTCCAGCTGAAGCGCCGCGCCGACCTGATACCGAACCTGGTTGAGGCGGTAAAGGGATACAAGCAGTTCGAAAGGTCGACCCTCGAGAACGTGACCGCGCTCCGCGCAAGGGCATCCGCCACCGAAGGCATAAAAGAGAAGGCTGATTCCGAGAACGCGATATCCCAGGCGCTGAGATCCATCTTCGCGGTCGCGGAAGCGTACCCTGAACTGAAGGCGAACAACAGTTTCCTCGACCTGCACAAGAACCTCGTCGAGATAGAGGACCAATTGCAGATGGCGCGCCGGTATTACAACGGCACCGTAAGGGATTACAGCATCCTGTCGCAGCAGTTCCCGAGTAACCTCATAGCGAATGGTTTCCGCTTCAATAAGGCGGAATTTTTTGAGATTGAATATGCGACGGAACGCAAGACGCCCGAGATCAAAATATGAGAAGGTTTATTGCCGTTGCCCTGTTTGCCCTATCCATCCCCGCGGCCGCATGTGCCTCCGAACGCATACTCTCCTATGACAGCCGCATAGAAGTCCATAAAGATTCCTCGCTGGCCGTCACCGAGACGATCAAGGTGATCGCGGAAGGCGCGCAGATAAAACGCGGCATCTACCGCGATTTTCCCACGAAGTACAAAGACGAATATACGGTCGGCTTCAATATCATCAGCGTAAAGAGGGACGGCACGGCTGAAGCGTATCATACACAGGCCCAGCCTAACGGCATCCGCGTATACATAGGCAAGAGCGACGTATTCATCCCGTACGGGGAACATACCTACGAGATATCGTATAATACCGACAGGCAGCTTGGCTATTTCGAAGACCACGACGAGCTCTACTGGAACGTCACGGGCAACGGCTGGGTATTTCCGATAGACCAGGCAACCGCGACGGTAGTCCTGCCCGAAGGCATACCCGAAAACGAAATAAAGATGGACGGCTTCACCGGCCCGCAGGGGTCGAAGGCGCGCGAACTGAACGCGATGTTTACGCACGGCCGCCCGTACTTCATTACGAATGCGCCCCTGCGTTCCTATGAGGGGCTCACGATCGTCGTCGGCTGGCCCAAAGGTTTCGTCGAGAAGCCGGTTGGCAGCCATATGCCGGTCCCGACGGCAAAAGGCCTGTTTTTACTCATATTCCCTCCTATGAATAAAATATTTTTTAGCGAAGCACTCATATTATTACTGGTGTTATATTATGTGGCAGTATGGGCAAAGGTCGGCAGGGACCCCGAGAAGGGCGTCATCGTGCCGTTGTTCGCCCCGCCGAAAGGGATATCCCCCGCGGCATGCAGGTATATCTCTAAGATGGGCTTTGATAACAAGGCATTGACTGCCGCGCTGGTCAGCGCCGCCGTCAAAGGATGCATTACAATAATAGAAGAGAAGAGGGGTGAGTTCGCGATAAAACGGGTGTCGAAGGATGTATCCCTGCTTAGCGGCGACGAAAAAAAGGCCGTCGAATGGCTGCTCAAGCTCTCGGATTATATTAAGCTTGAGCAAACCAACCACGCCGATATCAGTACGTCCATCGACCGCCTGAAGGACGCCCTCCGGACAAGTTACGAGAAGGTCTATTTCCTTACGAATACACAATATTTCATTCCGGGTGCGGTGATCTCGTTCGTGATACTCGTGCTTGCCGCGTTCATTACGACGCCCGGCATTAACCCCGAGAAAGCCGCGATCATCCTGTTCGTGAGCGTATGGATCTCCGGATGGACCGCAGGGGTCGTAGGCCTGCTCATGGCAGCCGGAGGCAAATGGAAGAGCTTTGTAATGCGCGGCGGAAGGTTCTCTTATTTAGGGGAGGCGATCTTCCTGTCGTTTTTCGCGGTCCCGTTCATCTTCTTCGAGATCATGGGCCTCGGTTTCTTCACGGCGGCGTCCTCGCTGCT
>JAQUSA010000126.1 GCA_028715315.1 Candidatus Omnitrophota bacterium
TTTACCTGGTAGGGGTATCGTTCGTAGATGCGGGCCCCGAGCTGAAAGCGGGCCTTTCCGTCCTGTCTTCCGGCAACTAAATGATGAATTTCGGGTTCTTTACGAGCGGGTTCTTCCTGATCTCTTCAGCCACGGCCTTGTTGAGGCCCGGTTTTCCCAGCTTGTAGTACATGTAGTTCTTGTACCCCTCGACGCCCGGCTGGTCGAACGCGTTTATGTCCAGCAGTTCCCCTTCGAAAGCAGTCGCCATCTCGAAGAAATAGATGAGGCCCCCCCAGTAGTAAGCGGATATCTCCGGCACGATTATAGTGCAGTTGGGCCTGGATTCCCTGACGAGCGCCCATTCCGTAGCTTCCTGCGCGAGCCCTATGAGCCCTGAAAACTTTTTCCCTGAGAGGATCCCGTTGCCGGCAGGGACCTTTATCTCGGAACGGAACTTCCCGACGCGGATGAACGTTACCGCCTTATTGTTCATGCCCTCAATGTTATTCTGCTGTATGGAGTGCAGGTCATTCGTGCCGCGCGCGGATATCGGCGTGCGGCCGACGTTGACCGCACGGCCCTCGTCGTTGGCCCATTGCTCGCTTCCGTCCGGCAGTTTTTTAACCTTCCTCGCGTATTTCTTCCCCAAGCTCTCGGCCAGCATCTGTATATACCAGTCGGCCGTGGATTTCAGCGTCTCGCAGAAAGGCATTATTATCGCGATATCCTTGCCCTTCATCCTGTAGAGTATCGTATGCAGCGCGGCGTACATATACGCGGGGTTGGATGACAGCTCCTGCCTTGTGCAGGCCTTATGCATATCGGCGGCGCCTTTCAGGACGTCGCCGATCTTAACGCCGGTCACCGCAAGGTGTAGCAATCCCATGTTCAGTTCGGAGAACCTTCCGCCGACGCCCTTCATCAGCGACGAATTCCTGAAACTGAGCGCGTCTTGCCGCTGTTCGGCATCCACCTCGCTGCGCAGGCTCCCGGATTCCGGGTCGGTTATCGCGAATATCTGCCTGCCGTAGTGTTTTCCCGCGCCTTTCTTCAGCCATTCACGGACGGTGATGAAAGCTGTCTTAGTTTCGGTCGTCTCCCCGGATTTTGATATGACGATAACGAATGTTTTTTTCGGGTTAAGGTTCTTCAGCAGGACGGAGAGCGTATCCGGGTCCAGGTTGTTCCCCTCAAAATACACGCGCGGCCTTTTTTTCCTCACGCCGGCAAAATCGTTATAGTAAGGCGGGCAGAGGGCGTCCTGCGCCGCCTTAAGCCCCAGGTATGAGCCTCCGATCCCGAGCGATACCACGTTTTCATATTTCCCGGCTATCTCATCGCCCAGTTTCTGGATATCCCTGACCGTTTTCGCGTCCTGGAACGGAAGCCGCGTCCATTCAAGCCCGATCTTTACCCTGCTCGACTTGTCAGACAGAACGCGGGAGAGGTGGTTATGCGCCTCATTTACCGAATAGGAGAGCGCGGAGAGCTCCTTCTCATCTACGCCGTTCTCGCCCCCGACATTGAAGCTGAACATGTTATTGAAGTCGAAATTTATGCCTTTCATGGGAGGTTTCCTTTCTGTTTTTGGTTTGCCTATTTTACTACTCTTTGATACAATAAATCAACAAAGATCCGCGAATGGAAGGAGTCCAAAATGGCCAAAATGCAGGTATTGCTCGTTGACGACGAACAGGATTTCCTTACGCTTATGAGCCGCAGGATAGAGAGCTGGGGCCACGATGTGGTGCCTGTGTTGAGCGGCAGGGAGGCGCTGGAGATCGTAAAGTCAGGTAAGGCCGATATCGTCATCCTTGACTATATGATGCCTGACATGGACGGCATAAAGACCCTTAAGGGTATCCGCAGGATCAAAGAAAAGCTGCCTGTGATCATGTTCACTGCCCATCTCGAAGAGAAGGCGATAAAGGGCACGGAAGATATGCAGGTGAGCGCGTACATACCTAAGCTCAGCGTCTATTCCGATTCCCAGAGCGCGCTTAAGACAACCCTCGATATACATAAGAAGCTTCTTGAGAAGATGGATGGCTGACAAGAAGTTCCTGCCTGTCATCAGCTTCCGGGCGAGAATTGCGCTGCTGCTGGCGCTGGCAATGGTGCTGGTGGTGGCGGCCACAAACCTTTTAGTATACCGTTATCTGCTCGATTCGGAGATGAGCTCCGTACGCAATAATCTCATGACGCTCGCGAGGTCGGCTGCGGTCAGGATAGACGCCGATGCCCTTGTAAAGGTCCCGCTGAACCCCGGCGGGGTAAATACCCGGGAATACATGATAGTGGCTGAAGAGCTCAGGCGGATCATGAGGCAGAATCCCGACGTAAAATATATTTATACTCTCGCCCTGACCGACAAGAAAGGGATACTGAAGTTCATCGTGGATCCCGTAATGCCTACCGATGAGCAGCAGAGAATGGGGCTATCGTCCAGGCCCGGGGATCTTTACGATGCCTCCAGGTTCCCCGAAATGGTCAAGGCCTTCTACGGGCCGACGGCGGACAAGAAGATGGTCATCGATGAATGGGGCGCGGCGCTTTCCGGGTATGCCCCGGTATTTGACAGCGACAGTAATGCGGTCGCGATAGTCGGCGTGGATATTTCGGTCAACGATATTTACGCAAAACAGAGGGCCGCCCGTAACCGCGCGATCCTCGCGCTGGCCCTGGCGGTCTTCTTATCCGTGCTTATCAGCATGTTCCTCTCAAGGAGGATATCGGGCAAGCTCGTAAAACTCATTGAGGGCACGAGGCGTTTAGCCGGCGGCGACCTGGCGTATAAGATAGAGCTTGAAGGCACGGACGAGATGGGAGAGCTCGCGCATTCCTTCAACCAGATGGCCTCAAGGCTCAGCGAATCAAAAAAGGACCTTCTTACGTATTTTTACCGCGTGGTCCAGTCGTTCGTACGGATACTTGAGGCCAGGGACAGCTATACCAAAGGCCACTCCGAGCGCGTCGCCGAATATGCCGGGAGGATAGCGGCCGGGATGGGCCTGCCGAAGGATAAGGTCGAACTGCTTAAGAGGGCGACCCTGCTGCATGATATAGGCAAGATGGGAATCGAGGAGAGGATACTTAACAAGAAGGAGCCGCTGACACAGGCCGAATGGACGGAGATACGCAAGCATCCGGTCATCGGCGAGAATATCCTGAAGCCGGTCCTGCTCACGGACGACATGCTCGATATAGTCCGCAGCCATCACGAACGTTATGACGGGAAAGGCTATCCCGACGGGCTCGCGGGCGATAAGATAAACCTGCTTGCCGCGATAGTCACCGTCGCCGACTCGTATGACGCCATGACTTCGGCGAGGGCGTACAGGCCGCCGCTCAATAAGCAGCAGGCGATAGACGAGCTTAAGAGGAACAGGGGGACACAGTTCAACCCGAAGGTAGTAGACGCACTTATAGACGTGCTGAACGACGAGAGGCGTGGTTAGGGAAAAGGAGGTATTAACATGGCCAGTATGAAGGAATTGCTGCAAAGCGCCGATTGGAAATCCGAAAAGCATGTGCCGGTAATAGACGCCCCTGATAAGGCGAGGAAGGGCGAGCCGGTCAAGGTCACGGTGACGGTCGGGAAGGAGATCCCGCATCCCAACAAGACGGAACATCACATATCATGGATAAAGGTATTCTTCCTCCCAAACTCGGAGAAATTCCCGTA
>JAQUSA010000127.1 GCA_028715315.1 Candidatus Omnitrophota bacterium
CGTTCCCTTCCGTTGGCCGCGGCCTCCTTCTTCCTGAATACTGCCCTGAAGAGTTCGGAGGAGGCATTCAAAAGCGACATTATTATCGGGAAGATCAGGAATTCCGTCGCCAGAAGGACCGAAAGCGCTCCGAGAACGATCACCATCACCCACGCGCCTACGTTCCCGAGGTATCTTACGAAGAAGCTCGAAAAGAAGAGCCCAAGCAGGCCGCCGTAATGGACCTTGACCGCGCTGCTCTGGGGGGACGAGGCCATGCTCAGTATCGCGCTTGAGGCTATAAAAAGGAACGAGGTCCCTAGAAGCTTGAAGTAAAACTTCTGCGGGACCTTGTTTAGGAACTTCCCTATCGCCCACGTCGCCGTAAGCACGGGAATTATGTACGAACTGAAACCTATCAGATTAAACAACGCCGCAGCTACGTAGGCCCCTATAATGCCCGCGTAGTTGTGCGTGTAAATATTCGGATTAGATGTGAAGACTTGGAGGTCGTTCGGATCATAAGAAATCAGGCTTATGAAGATAAGGACACTTAAGGCGAAGAGAAGAACGCCCCAAATCTCGTTTATCCTCTCTTGCTTCACTTCCTATAACGTCTCCCTTCGTCTCTGCCTTCCCTTGGCGGCCTATGCTCTCTTGGAGGTCTTTCCCCCGCGGGGCTATCGCTAGCACCGGGCATGGCAGCTCTCTTGCTGAGATTGAGCCTGTTCTGGGCGTCTATCTCCATCAGTTTGACGGGGAACTCATCGCCCAGCTTTACTACTTCCTCAACATTCTTTACATACTGGTCGGACAGCTCGGAAACATGCACGAGGCCTTCCTGTCCGGGTATTATCTCGACGAACGCGCCGAAAGGCATTATCCTCTTCACCTTGCCCATGTATATCTTACCAACCTCAGGGGCTTCGGTAAGCTTATTGATTATATCGATCGCCTTCTGGAGCGCCGGACCGTCCGCTGAAGCTACATTGACGGTACCGTCATCCTCGATGTCTATCGTTACTCCGGTGTCCTCTATGATCTTGCGTATGACCTTGCCTCCGGGGCCGATGACATCACGTATCTTGTCGGGATTGATCTTGAAGGAGACGATTCGCGGCGCATACTGCGAAAGCTCTTTCCTGGGCTCCGCAAGAAGCTGCTTGATCTTCTCAAGTATGATGTATCTCGCTTCCTTTGCGTGCTGAAGGGACTCCCTTATGATATCGAAGCCTATCCCGTCTATCTTAAGGTCCATCTGGACCGCCGTGATCCCTTTCTCTGTTCCGGTGACCTTGAAATCCATATCGCCGAAATGGTCTTCCAGGCCCGCGATATCCGTAAGGACCACGTGCTCATTTCCTTCCTTCACGAGGCCTATCGCGATCCCGCCGACAGGCGCCTTGATAGGGACACCGGCATCCATCAACGACAGGGTGCCTGCGCATACCGTGGCCATGGAGGACGAACCATTCGATTCCAGGACCTCCGATACGACCCTTATCGTATACGGGAATACTTCCTTCGTGGGCATTATCGGTTTCAACCCTCTTTCAGCAAGGGCTCCGTGCCCGATCTCGCGCCTGCCCGGACCCCTTACCGGCTTTACCTCGCCAACCGAGAACGGCGGGAAGCTGTAATGGAGCATGAACGACTTTGACGTCTCGCCTTCCAGCGCGTCTATAGTCTGTTCGTCCGCGGAAGTGCCAAGCGTCGTTACCGCAAGGCTCTGGGTCTGCCCGCGGGTAAAGAGAGCTGAACCGTGCGTTCTCGGGAGCACCCCGACCTCGCACGATATCGGGCGGATATCCTTGAAACCGCGGCCGTCGACCCTCTTCTTATCCTTCAGTATCGACTGCCTTACCCTCTCCTTCTCGAGCTTGATCAACGCGTTCTTGACGTCGCCCTCGGTCCATGACGCGCCTTCGACCACAAGCCTCTCTATGAGGTCCTTGGCGATCATGCCCATGAGCTCTTCGCGTTCTTCCTTGCTCGCCTTCTGCTCTACTTCCTTTATCCTTCCGAGCGCAAGCTCGTTGACTTTCTTATAAAGGTCTTCGTCGACCTTGTTGATCTTGACGTTGGTTTCCTTGGGCTTGCCGCACTGGCCCTTCATCTTCTCCTGCAGCTCTATGGAAGCGGCCAGGCTCTTGTGCCCGAACTCTATCGCCCTGACGACCTCGTCCTCGCTAAGCTCGTTCATGCCGGACTCGATCATGACTATCTTTTCCTTCGTGCCTACGACCACTATATCCAGCGAGCTCTTTTCAAGCTCGGCGAACGTCGGATTGATTACCAATTCTCCCTCGATCATCCCGACCCTTACAGCGCCGATGATGTAGTCGAACGGGATATCCGATACCGCGAGCGCGCATGAAGCGGCGTTCAACGCGAGCACGTCCGGGTCATTTTCGCCGTCGTGCGAGAGCACGAGCGCCATTATCTGGATCTCGTGCGAAATACCCGACGGGAAAAGCGGCCTTATCGGCCTGTCTATAAGGCGGGCTGTAAGCACCTCTTTCTCCGAGGGCCTTCCCTCCCGCTTAAAAAATCCGCCCGGGATCTTCCCTGCGGCATAGTTCTTCTCCTGGTATTCTACGGTAAGCGGGACGAAATCAATATCCCCGCCGACCCTGGGCTCTTTTGCCATTACGGCCGTGACGAGGACCACCGTGCCGCCGTACTGTACCATGACGGCGCCGTGCGCCTGCTTGGCCATCCTGCCTGTCTCAAAGATCAGGTTTTCTCTTCCCAATTTCGCTTCGAATCTATTACTCATGTATTCCTTCCAATTATTGTGTTCCTGTCTTGTACGGGAACATCACTAATACCCATCTTCCGCATTTACGCCACGCAAAAGATAAAGCAGTTATTTCCTAAGGCTAAGTTTATCCAGGATCTCCTGGTAGACATCGGAATTTTCTCTCTTGAGATATTCCAGAAGCTTGCGCCTTTGGCTTACAAGCTTTAAAAGACCATGGCGGGAATGATGGTCCTTCTTGTGGACCTTAAAATGCTCGGTCAGCTGGTTTATCCTTTCCGTAAGGATAGCGATCTGGACCGGAGCCGAGCCTGTATCATTATCACTCTGTTTAAAGTTGTTTATCAGGCTCTTTTTTGCGTCTTTCATAAGCGTCATTAACTTCTCCTCCTCCTAATTTGAAACCATAGTATCACATCCGCCGCTTATTGTAAAGCATTATTCCCGGAGAATTCCCCCGGTCCCTCAGGGCCAGTATCCTCCGCGCTGCCTTATCGTCCCGGCCTATCTGCTCTATCAGCTTCTCATGGTCCGCAAACTTGCGTATGCCGCGCAGCCGCCTTTCGAATATGACCTCTATATCCTCTTTATATATGAATTCGTGCAGGCCGAATATGTGGACTTCGATGACCGGTTCCTTTTCGCCGAATGTGGCGGGAGCCCCTATGAACAGCGCCCCCCCGTACCTCCTGTCCCTGACCTTCACCCATACGGCATATACGCCGCTGGGCGGTATGGCTTCGTGATGCGGGTCGATGTTCGCGGTAGGGTATCCGAGGAGCCTTCCGCGCTTCCTGCCGCTTACGACGGTGCCGAAGACCGACACCGGCCTGCCGAGCATACCCTCCGCGCCTTTCAGGTCCCCGCTTATTATCATCTTCCTTATAG
>JAQUSA010000128.1 GCA_028715315.1 Candidatus Omnitrophota bacterium
ACCCTCGCTGAAGGCGGCCGCGGAGCGATAAGGGAACTCATCGAGATAATCCTCAAAGCCCAGTCAAGATGGCAGTGTTGACAAAAAAAATCTCCTAACGTATACTAAGTGTCAGCAGAAGGAGAATCGATGCCGAAAAGAGAGAAAAAATCTCTCGGTGAAGCGCTCGTCGAGCTCGGCCTTATAGATGCCGCTAAGCTGAAGAAGGCCCAGGGGGAAGTCGACAAGACGAAAGAACCCCTCCGGCGCGTGCTCGTGAGGCTGGGTATGGTGGATGAGGATGCCATCCTGTCTTTTTTTGAAGAGCAGATGGGCATCCCGCGCGTCGATTTCTCCAATTACATAATAGACCCCAAGGTCGTGGAACTCCTCCCGGAAACTTTCTGCAGGAAAAACTCGGTACTCCCGCTGTTCAAGATAGGCGACACGCTTACGATAGCCATGATAGACCCGATGGACGTCTTCGCTGTTGACGAGGTCCGGGCCAGGACGAAGTGCGAAGTCGAGCCGGTCGTCGTCACCGAGAAGGACCTTCAGCGCGTTTTTGACCAGTATTACGGCGCCAAGGGGACGATGGACGACATAGTAAAGTCCATCGATAAAGGTAAGCTTGCCGTCAAGGAAGGCGCGGAGACGGAGGCCAAGGCGCTTGAAGGGCTTGTCGATGAAGCGCCGGTAGTGAGGCTCGTTAACCTCGTCGTGATGGAGGCGCTGAAGGCAGGGGCTTCCGATATCCATATCGAGCCGGAAGAGGACAGCCTGATCACCAGGTACAGGGTTGACGGGGTCCTGCATGAGGTGGTTTCCCCGCCTAAGAACCTGCAATCTGCGGTTATATCGCGCATCAAGATACTTTCCGGGATGAACATTGCCGAGAGAAGGATACCGCAGGACGGCAGGTTCCAGCTGAAGATAGAGAACCGGCAGATAGACTGCAGGGTCTCGACGATACCGACAGTATACGGCGAGAACGTCGTGATAAGGCTGCTTGACCTCAACAGCGTCCTGCTGGGACTGAGCGACCTCGGGTTCTCGAAGGATGACCTCGCGGTATATGAAAAACTAATACGCAAGCCATACGGCATAATACTCGTCACCGGGCCGACAGGCTCGGGAAAAACGACCACGCTCTACTCTTCATTGAGCACGATAAATTCTCCCGAAAAGAATATTGTCACCATAGAGGACCCGATAGAGTACAGGCTGCATATGGTCCGCCAGATGCAGATAAACCCGAAGGCCGGCCTTACGTTCTCTAGCGGCCTGCGTTCGATACTGCGCCAGGACCCCGATATCGTGATGGTCGGCGAGATCCGTGACCTCGATACCGCGGAGGTCGCGATACAGGCGGCGCTGACGGGCCACCTGGTCCTTAGCACGCTGCATACCAATGACGCGCCGGGCGCGATAACTCGCCTTACGGACATGGGCCTGGAACCTTTCCTCATATCCTCCTCGATATCGGGCGTGATCGCCCAAAGGCTAGTGCGGCTCATATGCAAGGAATGCAAACAGCCCTATAAGCCTTCCGACAACGTCCTGGAAGAGGTCGGTATGATCTCATATAAGGAAAGCGTGAAATTTTACCGCGGCAAAGGCTGCGACAAGTGCATGCAGACCGGGTACAGGGGCAGGATAGGCATATTCGAACTTATGGTGCCCAGTGACGAGATACGCGCGCTGACCGTCTCCAAGGCCTCCACGACTGATATAAGGAAGGCCGCGCTGAAATCGGGCATGAAGACGATGCAGGCGGACGGGCTCGAAAAGGTCAAATCCGGCATGACCACCCTTGAAGAGGTCATGCGCGTGACCCAGCAGGAAGAGTAAGCGATGCCGAATTTCCGGTATAAGGCGAGGGACCAGGCGGGTAAACTCGTTGAGGGGGCGATGGAATCCGCCTCCGAGCACGAACTGGCCGATAAACTGCGGAAGATGGGATACGTGGTCACCGGAGTCTCCCCGGCGGCGGGCACCGTGTCCATAGAAGAGATGCTCGGAAGTTTCAACAGGATAAGCGTCGAAGATACCATATTTTTCAATATACAGCTCTCTAGTATGCTCGATGCCGGCCTGCCGCTGCTGACGTGCCTGAACTCTATTTCGCTCCAGGCCGAGAACAAAAAGATAAAAAAGGTGATAGGGGATGTCAGGCTTAAGGTCGAGACGGGGCTGTCCCTTTCCGAAGCTATGGCGAGCCACCCGGGCGTATTTTCGCGGCTTACTATAAGCATGGTAAAGGCCGGAGAGGCGAGCGGTAACCTGCCGCTCGTGCTGAAGAGGCTGGCGGATTTCGGGGAGAGCGAGCTTGACCTCAGGCAGAGGATAAGCTCCGCGCTGATATACCCCGCGATCCTTACGCTTGCCGCCGGCGCCTCTGTCATATTCATCGTAACGTCGGTCATCCCGAAGTTCGCCGAGATCTTTGAAAGGTTCCACGTGCAGTTGCCGCTGATAACGCGGATACTGAATTCCGCAGGTATAGCGTTGAGGGATTACTGGCATTTATACACGCTTGCGGCGCTGGCCGTTATTATAACCGTGCGGATATATGTGAACACGCGGCCCGGCAGGTTCCAGCTCGACATGTTAAAGCTCTCGCTGCCTGTCCTGGGGCCGTTGATGAGGAAGGCTGCGGTATCTCGCGCCACTCGGACACTGGCCACTCTGTTTTCCAGCGGCGTGCCGATCCTCGAATCGCTCGAGATACTCGAGGGCACCATAGGCAACGAGGTCCTTGCCCGCGTAATGGCCACGGTGCGCGAGGCGGTGCGCGGAGGCAGCAAGTTATCGGAACCTCTCAAGGTTAGCGGGGAGTTCCCGCCCGATACCATACAGATGATCGCGGCAGGCGAAGAGACCGGAAACCTCGATGTCATGCTTAATAAGGTATCCGATCTTTATGATTCGGCTGTCGCTTACAATATAAAGAAACTTACGGCTTTTCTCGAGCCGGCGTTCCTGCTTATTATGGGTTCCGTCGTCGCCGTGATCATGGCTTCGACTTTAATACCGATGTTCGACCTGATCAAGATACTCAGGCGATAAAACAAGGAGGAAGGAAGATGAGGAAAGGGTTCACGCTTATCGAGTTGTTGATAGTCATCATGGTCATAGCGATATTGATCGGTATAGCGCTGCCGAGGTTCCGCGGCATGCAGGAAGAAGGAAACATCGCGAAGGCCAAGGGCGAACTCGTCACGCTGCAGGCGGCGGTAGAGAGCTATTACATGCATAACAATAACGCTTACCCGGCCGCGCTTTCAGACCTGACGACCGCGACCCCGCAGATCGTCGATACGACACTTCCGGAAGACCCGTTCAACGTGGGCAACGACTATGGTTTCGCGCAGTCTCCCGACGGCAGGTACTATGTGATCTATTCCGCGGGCGCCAGCGGTAACGGAAGCGCTTCGGTAGCCAACACCGGCGTTATAACGGAGACGAACGGGACGAGCTGCATCTACGTATCGAACGCGGGACGCGACACACAGCCTTAACGTGCGCAGAAGAAAAGGCTTCACACTGTTGGAAGTCCTTCTGGCCGTTGTCCTATTGGTCGGCGGTTTTATGGCCCTGTCACAGGCGGTCGTGACAGGGCTTTTTGTCTCC
>JAQUSA010000129.1 GCA_028715315.1 Candidatus Omnitrophota bacterium
ATGTTCAGCCTCGTATATACCGGCGATTTTGCAAGCTACTACCTCGCCGTCCTTAACGGCATCGATCCGACGCCGGTGGACAGGATAACGTTCCTTAAAAGGGAGTTGAGCAAGATAAGATGAAAGCCCTGATACTTGCCGCCGGATACGCGACGAGGTTATATCCCCTGACGAAGGACAGGCCGAAGCCCCTGCTTCTTGTAGGCAAGAGGACGATCGTGGATTACCTCATACAGAAACTGGAGCAGGTCCCCGAGATAGATACGATATACATCGTGACTAACGACAAATTCTACGGCATCTTCAATGAATGGCAGAAGACCTGCAGGTCAAAAAAGAAGATAATCATCGATAACGACGGGAGCACCACTAACGAGAACAGGCTCGGCGCCATAGGCGATATCAGGCTTGTCCTCGAGAAGCAGAAAGTTTACGACGACATCCTCGTGCTCGCCGGCGACAACATGTTCGACTGGGGCATGAAGGAATTCGCGGATTTTGCGAAGGAGAAACCCGAGTCGTTCGCGCTTGGGGCGTTCGACCTGAACGACAAGGCGAAAGCGGCGAATACCTACGGTGTCGTGGAAGTCGGCGCCGAAGGCGAACTGGTAAATTTCCTCGAGAAGCCGAAGGACCCGCCGACGTCGTTCATCGCGACAGGCATTTATTATTTCCCGCAGGATAAGCTCAACCTCATAGCGCAGTTCCTGAAGGTCGGCAACGAGAAGGACGCGCCGGGGCATTTCGTGCAGTGGATAAGGAAAGAACACCAGGTAAGGTGTTACGTGTTTGAGGGAGTATGGTTCGACATCGGGGACCTTGAATCTTACCGCAAAGCAAACCTGGCATTCCAGGAAAAATAGGAGAAGAGATGGAGAAAAAAGATTATTTATTCACGTCCGAATCGGTCACGGAAGGCCATCCGGACAAGGTATGCGACCAGATATCCGACGGCGTGCTTGATGCCGTACTGAAGGATGACCCGATGGGCAGGGTAGCCTGCGAGACGTATGTCACGATGGGGCTCATTATCGTCGGAGGCGAGATAACGACGAAGCCGACCACGTTCATACGCGTCCACGACATCTGCCGCGAGGTCCTGGCGGATATCGGCTATTCGCACCAGAAATACGGTTTCGACTACCATACTTGCGCGATACTGAACGCGATACACAAGCAGTCTCCCGATATCGCGCAGGGCGTGGACAAGGGCGGCGCCGGCGACCAGGGCATGATGTTCGGATATGCCTGCCGCGAAACGAAAGAGCTGATGCCGCTTCCGATCACGCTTTCGCATAAGCTCTCGCTCAGGCTCGCGGAAGTCAGGAAGAAGGGGATATTAGACTATCTTGGGCCGGACGGGAAGTCGCAGGTCACGGTCGAATATGTGAACGGCAAGCCGAAAAAGGTCACGAACGTGGTTATCGCTTCGCAGCATACCGATAAGGCGGTCGTGAGGGGCAGGTTCTCGGACAAGGCCCGCAAGGAGATCATACAGAAGGTCATTAAGCCTGTCGTCGGAAATTACCTGACGAAGGATACGGAGTTCTTCATCAACCAGACCGGGCTCTTCCTGATCGGCGGGCCGCAGTCCGATACGGGAATGACCGGGCGCAAGATAATCGTGGATACGTACGGCGGGTCGACCCCGCACGGCGGCGGCGCGTTCTCGGGCAAGGACCCGACGAAGGTTGACCGCTCGGCCGCGTACATGATGAGGTATGTCGCGAAGAACATCGTGGCTGCCGGCCTGGCCGAGAAATGCCAGCTGCAGATAGCGTACGTCATCGGAAGGGCCGAACCGGTCTCGGTCAATGTCGAGACGTTCGGCACCGGCAGTATCCCGAATGATCGCCTCGTGAAACTCGTCAGGCAGAACTTCGACCTTACGCCGAAGGGCATAATAGAGAAACTCGACCTGAGGGAGCCTTTCTACAGGAAGACCGCGGCCTACGGGCATTTCGGCCGCGAGAACATGGGCTTCTCCTGGGAAAAGACCGACAAGGCCGCGATACTTGCGAGGAAAGCATGAAATACCATATAAAGAACATAGGGCTGAGCAAGAAGGGGAAGCTTCGCATAGAATGGGCGGACGAGAACATGCCCGTCCTGCAACTCATACGCAAGAGGTTCCTGAAGGAGAGGCCCTTGTCGGGCGTCAGGATAGCCTGCTGCCTGCATGTGACTACAGAGACGGCCGGCCTGGTCAGGACGCTTAAGGCCGGCGGCGCGGATTGCGTCGTGTGCGCGTCGAACCCGCTCTCCACGCAGGACGACGTGGCGGCATCGCTCGTTAAGGATTACAAGATACCGGTCTACGCGATAAAGGGAGAGGACGACAAGACGTATTACAAGCACATCAACGCTGCCCTCGACCACAGGCCGAACATCACGATGGATGACGGCGCCGACCTCGTTTCGACGATACACCAGAAGAGGCGCGGGCTCGTAGACTATATACTTGCCGGGACCGAAGAGACCACCACCGGCGTCATAAGGCTGAAGAGCCTCGAGAACAAGGGGCTGCTGATGTTCCCGGTCATCGCGGTCAATGACGCGCTGACGAAGCATATGTTCGATAACAGGTACGGGACCGGGCAGTCAACGATCGACGGCATAATCAGGGCCACCAATGAGCTGATCGCCGGGACGAATTTCGTCGTGGCGGGCTACGGGTGGTGCGGCAAGGGCGCGGCGTCGCGCGCGAAGGGTTTGGGCGCGAACGTTATCGTCACCGAGGTCGACCCGCTCAGGGCGATCGAGGCGGTCATGGACGGTTTCAGGGTAATGCCGATGAAGGACGCGGCTAAGACAGGCGATATCTTCGTTACAGTCACCGGCGACTGCAACGTCCTGCGCGCCGAGCATTTCAAGGTGATGAAGGACGGCGCGATAATCTGCAACTCGGGGCATTTCAACGCCGAAATAGACATACAGGCGCTGGAGCGGATGAGCACAAAGAAGAGGAAGATGCGGGAGTTCGTGGAGGAGTATACGCTAAGGGGCGGGCGCAGGATCAACCTGCTCGGAGAGGGGCGCCTTGTCAACCTCGCGGCGGCGGAAGGCCATCCGGCGCAGGTAATGGACATGTCCTTCGCTAACCAGGCGTTGTCGTCCGAGTTCGTGACGAAGAACTCAAAACGCCTGCAGAACAAGGTCTATTCCGTCCCGAGGGACATAGACGAGAAGATAGCGGCGTTAAAACTGGAAGCGATGAAGGTAAAGATAGACGTGCTCACGAAGGAGCAGAGGGAGTACCTCTCCTCGTGGGAGCTTGGGACATAAAAGAAAGGGAGAAGAAAAATGGCGTTCATATCATCGAAGCCGCTCTTCCAGAAGGCATATAAGGAAGGTTACGCGGTAGGAGCTTTTAACATCAACGACATGGAGATACTCCAGGGCATCACCGAGGCCATAGCCGAGGAGAAGGCGCCTGTGATACTCCAGGTATCGGCAGGCGCGCGCAAATATGCCCGCCACCAGTACCTGATCCACCTGGTCCAGGCTGCCATGGAATGCACCGGAATTGACTGCGTGCTCCATCTCGACCACGGAGAGGATTTTGAGGTCTGCAAGGCCTGCGTTGACGGCGGGTTCTC
>JAQUSA010000130.1 GCA_028715315.1 Candidatus Omnitrophota bacterium
CAAGCTTTACAAAATCCCAAAAGTGGGTTAAAATAGGACTATGAAAAAGATACTCGTAATACACGGCCCGAACCTGAACCTCCTGGGAGACCGCGAGGTCGGCGTATATGGGAAGATGACGCTTAAGCAGATCAATTCCGAACTGGAAAAGATAGCGAAGGCGGATAAGGTCAGCCTTGAGATATTCCAGTCGGACCACGAAGGCGAGATAGTCGGTAGGATAGGCAAGGCTAAGGGTAAGTTCGATTGCATACTGATCAATCCCGCGGCATATACCCACACCTCGGTTGCCATAAGAGATGCCGTTGCGGCAGTTTCGATACCGACCGTCGAAGTCCATCTGTCAAATATCCACGCCCGGGAGGAATTCCGGCATACCTCGCTTATCGCCCCGGTCGCTGTCGGGCAGGTCAGCGGCTTCGGCCTGGACAGCTACAGGCTTGGGCTTAAGGCCGCAATTGGAATAGCCAAAAAAACTAAATAGATCGGATACAAATTGAGCCCCTTTAAAAAACGCCTTAATAGGGTCACGGCCCTTTTGGAAAAGCACGATGTCGACTCGATCCTGGTGACCAAGCCGCAGAACGTGCGGTATATCAGCGGTTACACGGGAGAGGATGCCTGCCTGCTGATAACGCCCCTGAAAAAATACCTGATCACTGACGAGAGGTTTGCCCTGCAGGCGAAGAAGGACGTCAGGGATTTCAGCATTGTTATCGCCGGCTCATCGCTTCCAGACGTAATAACCGGGCTGGCGGGGAAAGCGAAGATAGAAAGGATTGGATTCGAATCGTCCGACCTCAGTTATGCCTCCTATGAGAGGATCAAGTCCGGAGTGAAGGGAGCCGAGGCAGTATCGGTACACGGCATGATAGAGGCCATCCGCCAGGTCAAGGACGAGGCGGAGATAGGGCTCATAAGGGACTCCGTCAATATACTTGAGAACGCGGTAACGTACTTCAGGTCGATACTCAAGCCGGGCCTCAGTGAGAACGACCTGGCCGCCAGGACAGAGTATTTCATAAGGGCCGCTAGCGGGGAGTGGGCGTCATTCGAGCTGATAGTGGCTTCAGGGCCCAACAGCGCATTCCCCCATGCCCGTCCGGGTGAGAGGCTGATCCGTCCTAACGATATGGTCCTATTGGACTTAGGCGTCAGCTACGAAGGGTATAAATCCGACTTGACACGGGTGTTCTTTTTGGGTAAAATTGATTCCGAACGTAAGAGGATTTACGGTATAGTAAGGGAAGCGCAAAGGCGCTCGATTAAGGCGATCAAGCCCGGTGCGAGGATATCGGATATAGATAAAATCGCGCGGGGCTTTATTAACGGAAAAGGGCTGGGGAAGAGGTTCGGGCATGCCCTCGGCCACGGGATAGGGCTTGAAGTCCACGAGAGTCCTTCCATCTCCAGCAGGAATCACGCCGCTTTAAAGACCGGGATGGTGTTTACTGTCGAGCCTGCCGTTTATATCCCGGGATGGGGCGGGGTAAGGATAGAAGATATGGTGCTGGTAACCAGGAAAGGATGCGAGGTACTTACAGATGATATCGACAAGTGATCTGAAGAACGGTTTAACGATCAAAATGGACGGACAACTCTTCGTGGTCATAGAGTTCCAGCACGTGAAACCCGGCAAGGGCGGGGCTTTCGTAAAGACGAAGCTGCGCAGCTTGTCTACCGGCAACGTCCTTCCGAAAACGTTCCGCTCGGGCGATAAGCTTGAGGACGCCTTCATCGAGTATAAGAAGCTCCAGTTCATGTATGCTTCGGGCGATGAATACCACTTCATGGAAGAGAAGACATACGAGCAGTTCCAGCTGACCGCGGAACAGATGGGCGATGTCCCGCATTTCCTGAAAGAGAATATGATGGTCAACGCCTCTTTCTATGAGAACAAATTGATGACTATAGAACCTCCGATGTTCGTGGAATTGGCCGTAGTGGAAGCGGATCCCGGCCTTAAGGGCGATACGGCAAAGAGCGGCACGAAAGCCGTGAAGCTTGAGACGGGATACACGATCCAGGTGCCCCTGTTTATCGAGGCGGGAAACGTCCTTAAGATAGATACCCGCACAGGCGCATACGTCGAAAGGGTATAAGAGGACTAAAAGGGGGATATATGAACGTCAAAGAACTTAAAGAGATGATTGCCCTGATGAATGAGAACGGCCTTGTCGAGATCGAGATCGAGAGGGAAGGCCTGAGGATCAGGCTGAAAAAGTCCGCAGGATCCGGCGTCCCGGAGATAACGCAGGAAAGCTATATCGTCCATGCCCCGCAGGCCGCGGGCGCAGCCGCAGCGGCGGCCGTGAAGGAGGCTGAGGCAGCGAAATCCAAATATATCGAGATAAAAGCCCCCATGGTAGGCACCTTCTACAGGGCTCCGGCCCCGGACGCGCCTGCTTTTGTCGAAAAGGGCGCCATGATCGAGCCGGGCCAGGTCATCTGCATCGTCGAGGCGATGAAGCTTATGAACGAGATAAAGTCGGAGGTCAAGGGCAAGATAGTCGACATTACGGTCGAGAACGCGCAGCCGGTCGAGTTCGGTCACGTACTTTTCTTAATAGAGCCGGCTTAGAAGATGTTCTCGAAGATACTTATCGCCAACCGCGGAGAAGTGGCTTTAAGGATAATCAGGGCCTGCAGGGACCTTGGCATTAAGTCCGTCGCGGTATACTCCGAAGCCGACAGGGATTCCCTCCACGTGAAATTCGCCGACGAATCCGTCTGTATCGGCGCCGCGTCGCCGCAAAGCAGCTACCTGAACATACCGAGCATAATCAGTGCCGCGGAGATAACGGATGTCGAAGCGATACATCCGGGATACGGTTTTCTTGCCGAGAACGCGCACTTCGCGGAAGTCTGCGAATCCTGCCAGATCAAGTTCATAGGGCCGACTCCCGAAGCCATGCGTTTGATGGGTGACAAGATGGCGGCGAAGGACACGATGAGGAAGGCGGGGCTGCCTACGATCCCGGGCAGCGCGACGATCGTGAAGGAGAAGGAAGAAGCGCTGCGCGTCGCGCACAAATTGCAGTATCCTGTCATAGTAAAAGCCGCTGCGGGCGGCGGCGGCCGCGGCATGAGGATCGCGCATAACGATATCAGGCTGGTCAGCGTCCTTTTGACATGCCAGGCTGAGGCGGAAGCCGCATTCGGGAACCCTTCAGTGTATATCGAGAAGTATATCCCGAACCCGAGGCATGTGGAGTTCCAGATAATAGCCGACAAATACGGGCATATCGTGCATCTCGGAGAAAGGGATTGCACGATCCAAAGGCGACACCAGAAACTGCTGGAGGAATCCCCGTCTCCCGCGGTGGACGCGAAATTAAGGAAGAAGATGGGCGATGCCGCGGTCAAGGGGTGCAAGGCGGCTAATTATACGAGTGTCGGCACGATAGAGTTCCTGCTGGACGAGCGCGGGAGCTATTATTTCATGGAGATGAACACGAGGATACAGGTGGAGCATCCGGTGACCGAGATGGTCACGGGCATTGACATTGTCAAGGAGCAGATACGTATCGCTGCAGGAGAGAGGCTCTCATTCGACCAGGACCACGTCAAGTTCAGCGGCCATGC
>JAQUSA010000013.1:0-9205 GCA_028715315.1 Candidatus Omnitrophota bacterium
CGGCAATATAATCCCTCCGTTTAAGGACAGGAAAGTTCATCTCGTCGAAGTTTCGCTCGGCCGGCGTTAAAACCGGGTTTTATTTGCCCTTGAATTAGGCAGGTAATTAGGGTAGACTTACTAGATGTAACTTAACAAAAACAGAAAGGGGGAAGTGGTTAAATGAAGGCCTTATTGTCTTCTCTTGCCGCTTCGGCGGTAGCTTTAGTGGTAGTTTTGATGGTTGCAGGGCAGGTTTCTGCGGCGACGCTGGTAATAGCGGATTTCAATACCGGCGAAAAGCCGAACAATATCGGCGGCGATTTCGGCGCCTGGAACAGGGACGAAGCCGACCAGACGCAGGGCTGCAAGATGAACTTCAACCAGACCGAGATGCACGGCGGGACAGGCTCTTCCGTACAGCTCGATTACGATGTGGATTCGCCGAACCCGGCGTACAACGGCTTCTGGATGAAACTCCAGAACCAGGATGCTTCGCAGTATGATAAGCTCAGCCTCTGGATAAAGGGTGATGCGGTAGCCGGCCATACCACAAAGGTAAAGCTCGAGTTGAAGAATGCGAAGGGCGAGGTAGGAAAGTATACGATCAGCAATATTACGACCGAATGGCAGGAGATAGTCATACCGTTGGCGCAGTTCAGCGGCCTGACCGACCTGACCTCTATGACCGAATTCGTGGTCGTATTTGATGACATGACCTGCTCGGGGAAAAAGCAGGGCACCATATATATTGACGACCTGGCTTTCGTCAAGTAAGGATATTAAGGGGCGGTACGAAGGCAGGTTTATGTAAAGCTTGCCGTTCTTATCGCCCCTTTTTATTTTTAAGGGCATAGGCATGGAAGAGGAAAAGGCAAGGCTGGAAGCTAAGGTGCGCCGTGAGATGATGCAGCTCTTCCTCGAAGAGGCAAAGATCGAGGCCGAAGCGAAGGAACAGCATGACAGGTTCATGAAGGACAGGGAGGACGAAATGAGCATAAGGTCCGCCATGTCGCTTCCGACGCCCGGCAACAGGAAGAGGCAGGACCAGGCGGACGAAGGCCTCGAGATGGACGTTGGGGCGATGAAGGCCCGCATGCGGCTCGAGGAGAGGATAAAGCTGGAGAAGCTCAGAGGCAAGAGGATATTCCAGGGGGCCTTGATATCTTCAGCCGTGGTGGCTATCGCAGTATCTGTCCTGGTCTCTCAGCAGAAGGAACCCGTTGTATATTATGACCTGGGAGCGGTAAAGGCGGCGCTCCAGAAGGCGGTCTCGTATTACGCTCAATTCGAGGTGGAGGATGTCGTCCTCTCGAAAGACACGCCATCCGCGACCCTCAACCTGTCATTCAAGCCTTCCACGGAAAAGGACCTCAAGGAATTTGTTGAAAAATTGATTAAGAAATATTCGATGCTGCGCCCCGGCGAGAAGATCAACCTGGTCCTTAAGGCGCAGAGGCGGATATATGCCGCAGTCTCTTATATCCCCCGCAGTAATTCCATTGAAATTGAGCTCATGAAGTAATGCCCCTCCTCGTAGGATTCACATTCGACCTTAAAACCGGAGACGATCGCGCTGTGCCGCATGACTTATGGGCCGAGCACGACGATCCCGTGACCATTTCGTCGGTGGAGGCCGCGTTAAAGGCAGGCGGGCACAATGTGGTCCGCATAGGCGGCTCTAAAGAACTCTTAAAGAAATTGCGACGCCTGAAATGCGACATAGTCTTCAATATTGCCGAAGGCGTATCCGGCCGGAACCGGGAATCCGAGGTTCCCGTGCTCCTTGATACTGCGGATATACCTTATACGGGGCCTGACGCGCTGGCGCTGTCCGTAGCGCTCGATAAGTCTGCCGCAAAAAAAATATTGAAATACCACGGCGTGCCGGTGCCCGGCTCTTTTGAGATAACAAAAAAGGGCGAGGTTTGCGTGCCCAGAGGCGTAGATTTCCCGTTCATCGTAAAACCCAGGTACGAGGGTTCGGCAAAGGGCATCCGCGCGGATTCGGTCGTGGGTGATGTGCGGGCGTTGAAGAGGAGAGCCGCCTGCATAGTGGAATGCTATAGACAGCCCGCGCTGGTCGAGGAGTTCATAGACGGATGGGAATTTACCGTAGGCGTAATAGGGAACGGCCGGCTGTCCGTACTGCCGGTGGTCCAGAGGCACGTGGATAAGAGGACCGGGCTCAGCAGCCATGTCCTTAAAAAGTGCGGCCGTAAGCCCGGAATGTCGGCCTGCAGGGAACTGCTGGAGATAGGTCCCGCCCTCGAGGACCGCATAAGGGAACTGGCGGTAAAAGCGTTCCTTGGGCTGGAATGCCGCGATTTTGCCAGGTTTGATTTTCGCGTATCCTCGAAAAATAAAAATAAGGATATATATATGCTCGAAGCCAACCCGCTGCCGTCGCTTGCGAAGGATGATTATTTCGCGATGGTCGCTGAACTTGAGGGTATAACATACGAAGATATGATAAACAGGATGTTCGCCGCCGCGCTGGAAAGGTGCGGCCTCAAGTGAAGGACGCGTATTCATATCCGGAGTATTGCGACGTGGCATACGGGTGGGACCGTTCGCCCGAATGCGATTTCATCGAAAGATGCGCGGAAAGGTACTCCGGCAGAAAGGGAGACTCGGTCCTGGACCTTGCCTGCGGCACGGGCATACACCTGAGGGAATTCGCGCGCCGCGGATACCGCGCGGCAGGGATAGACAGATCGCGGGAGATGGCGGCATTTGTCGCCGCAAAGGCAGAGGCTTCGGGACTGAAAATAGATTGCAGCGCAGCGGACATGAAGGATTTCCCCGCCGGCGGCGTTTTTTCGTTTGCGATATGCATGCTGGACTCATTCAGGTATCTCCTGACGGACCGGGATATAGCGGCGCACCTTGGTCTGGTCTCGGCGTCACTGGAAGACGGGGGAATGTATTTCCTGGACCTTTGGATGCCGCCGTCGGAAATCGATATCGCATGGGAGGATGTATCATGGTCCCGGGAGCGCGGCGGGACAAAAGTCGACGCGAGATATTTGCAGCACGGACGGACATATGACCCCGCGGACCGGACTTTTGAGGATGAGCTGATATTCAAGGTGGAGAGCCCGGCATTCGGTTCGACGATCACGTCCAGGGCCAGGACGAGGATGCTCCTCTATGGCGAGCTATGCCGCATAGCGGGGGAGGAAGGCTCTTTTGAGCCCATGGGTAAATTTTATAATTTTGACTTTGACGAAAAAGGAGCTTATAATAGCAGGCATATAAGGACGAACATCGTACTAAAAAAACGGAGGTAGGAGATGCCAAGTACTAAGGCAAAGTTTCTCGCTTTATGGGCATTATCTTTATTTTTGGCTGCGGCCGTGTTGGCGGGTTGCGCGGGTATTGAACCTCCTTCACCCGAGCAGATAATCAAGCATCCCTTCGGCACCTCCATGCTCAGGGCGGGGCTTACGAAAGACGAGGTCGTGGCGCAGTGGGGGGATCCCGACCTTAAGGAATTCGACAGCACGGGGAAATGGGGGAACGCCAGGGAGAAGTGGACCTACCACGGAAGGTACAACGACCTTCCGGTCGACCAGGGATACCTGACAAAGACACAGTACCTTTATTTCGACGGGAAATACCTGGTCAGGTACAATGAATGACCCCGCAGGGGGCGGTCATTTCAGCTGCTGCATACAATGCGGGACTTTCTGGGACTGCTCAACGAGGGCAGGGAACCGTGATACGAGCCGCGACAACGGGTGTTGTTCACAATGCGGTAAATATGAAATATGTAAAATAATTAACGCAAAGGTCAAGGAAGGGCTTAAAAAAGCGGTCTAAAAAAGCTTAATTTTGCGCGATCCAGGGGCACTGCAGTAATGCGGTGCCCCTTTTGTTTTTTTCCTTGACAAACAGCTTGTTAACAAATATTATATAAGCCAATAGGTGATAGTAAGATATAGCGTAAATTACTACTTGTTAATACTTATTAACAACTATGAAAGAGGATCTTCTATGGGACCCGCGAAGAACAATCTGATAACCGTAGACGAGCTGTCGAAGCTCTTCCTTATGTCTAAGGCTACTATTAACTACTATACAAACATGGGACTCCTGCATATAGCTGATAAGCAGGGGAATAAACGGTTATATGACAAGGTCGAGGTTGACGAGCGGCTTAAGAAGATAAAAGAGCTCCGCAGGAGCGGTTACAGCCTGCGGCTTATCCGGAAACAGTTTACGGGACCGGTATCGCCGGGAGATCCGGGAATTGACGGAGGATTATTATAATGCTCGACGACCTGAAAAAGATCATAAAAAGACTGAACGAGCTCGACGTGGCGGCCGATATAACGCCCGTGGTTTCCGACCAGCCCGTGCCGTTGCCGCCGAAAATTTTCTCGGTGAGCAGGCAGATAATCGCGGTGACCAACCAGAAGGGCGGCTGCGCAAAGACGACAACTGCGGTCAACCTGTCAGGCTGCCTTGCCGAGAGGGGATATAAGGTCCTCGTAATAGACCTCGACCCGCAGGCGCACGCGAGCCTCGGCCTCGGGATGGACAAGGACAATATAGACAGGACCATATATGACGTGCTGATGAATAACGTCTCGCTGTGCGACGTCATATTGAAGACGCAGGTGGAAAGGCTCGACGCGGTCCCCTCCAATTCGGTATTGTCCGGCGCGCAGCTTGAGCTCGCCTCCGTATTGGGCAGGGAGAGCGTCCTCAGGATAGCGGTAAGGAAGATGCTGCTTAAAAAAGACTATGATTTCATCATATTCGACTGCAACCCGAGCCTTAACCTCGTAACGATAAATGCGCTTGTGGCTGCGGACTCGATACTTATACCGATACAGACCCATTATTATTCGCTCGAGGGAATGAAGGAGCTATTCTCGACCATAGATATTGTCCGGGAAAGGCTGAATCCCGACCTGCAGATACTCGGGATACTCGCCACGCTTTACGATACCCGCACTAAGATAAGCGCGAAGATGCTCGGACAGATACGCGAATATTTCAAGGGGATGGTATTTGATACCGTTATCCGCAACAACGTGAAGCTTTGCGAAGCGCCGATATTCAAGAAACCCATACACATATACGATAACCGTTCTCTCGGGGCCCAGGACTATTTCAGTTTGGCCGATGAGGTGGTTGCGAAGACGCAAAAATGCGAGGTGAGGATTGGCGCCGGAAAAGTCGCCTGATACCGCTGGCGGACAGAACGTAGTAAAGGATATCTTCGAGCGGAAGAATCCGGACGAGGTATCGTCAAAGAAGATCTCGTCGCTCTTCGGAGGCTCCGCGCCCGCCAAGGAAAAGGCTTTCGACAAATACCTGCCTATAGGGCTCGATATAAGGCCTTCGGGCACGGCCTTTGCGAGGGTCGGAATGTCAGGGGGAAGGGTGGTCTTTGCAGGCGGTTCCACGGAAACCAAAGGGGCATTAAGGCAGCTCATCTCAGAGAATGAACTGAAAGGCGACGCGGTGATCGGCCTGTCGGTAAAGGACATCCAGTTCCGTGTATTGACATTGCCGCCGATGCCGCCTTCCGAGCTGGACGGGGCGGTCATATGGGCGGCAGCCGAGGCGCTCGGTATGGACGCGCGCAGGATACAGGAATTCAGCATAGATTATGAAGTCCTGTCGGAAGGGAAAGTACTCGTCGCGGCCGCATACAAGGAGACGGTGATCGAAAAGATGAAGCAGGCCGCGGATGCAGGGCTTAATGTGCTGGCGGTAGAGCCGTCGCCGTTATCGCTTTATGCCGCCCTGTGCTCCATGTCTTCGAGGACGGGAGACGCGCCGGGGCTTACGCTGCTTTTAAATATAGGTTACGGGTCGGGAGATATAACTATAGGGCTCGGGCGGGACGTATGGGCGGTGCAGGACGTGGCGGTCTCCGAAGAGATGTTGCGCGGCGCGCTTAACGATGACGGCAGCGTGGCGCCCAAACCCTCGGTCTCTTCGGCCCTCGAAAGCCTGATAATAGATATCGAACATTCATTCAAGACCGTATCCAACCTTTTCCCGGGGCCCGATTCGCCGGCTCCGGGCAGGATAGCGGTATCCGGGCCGGGCGCCTCAAACAGGGGCATCGGGCCGTTCCTGAAAAGGACGTTCAATATCCCGGTGGAGACATTCGATCCGCTGGGAGCCGGGCCGAAGCTGGCTTCGGCGGTGGCCTTGGCCATGAGGGGAGTAAAAGATGAAACGGTTTAACCTTATGCCCAGGCAGGGCAGAAAAGGCCAGCCGGCGCCCTCAGGCGCCAAACAGTCCGGTAAGCCGAAAATAAACGCCGTACTTGTTATCGCGTTGATAGCGGCGGTCGCTATAGCGGTACCGAACGTCATAAACCGCCGCAGCGGCGGCGCGCTGGCCAATGCAAGGGCGCGGTTGGAAGAGGCGAAGAAGGAGCTTAACCGCAGGCAGACGCAGCGCCTGCAGATAGCGAAGGATTATGACCTGTTGGTAAAAAAGAAGCTCGCCGCGGAGGAGAGGCTGCAATACCTCAAGAGCGCGAAGATAGACAAGCCCGGCGAATTATCGCAGGCCCTTGTCTATATGCCTACCCTGATACCGGACGAGATATGGATAAACAAATTGACCGTCGGAGGGCAAAAGGTCGTCATAAACGGCTCAACGCTGGATAACCAGGCGGTCTCTAAATTCATGGACAGCCTTAATAAGTCGAAAAAATTCAAAGGTTCCAGTTTTAATTTTACTCAGAAGAGCGATCTGGGCGACGCAACTCTCTATAATTTTGAGATCGCCACTAACCTGGCCAATTAAAAAGGCGGGATCGTGAACAGAAAGAAATTATTAATAATATCGATTGCGGTAGTTCTCGGAGGGCTGGCGGCATACAGCCTTGTCGGGCAGGGATTCTATTCGGAGCAGAAGAAAGTAAAGGCCGAACTCCGGAAGATAGAGGATGAGGCGGCGAAGACCAGGGATAAGTTCCCCGACATAAAGGCCGAGGAGAGGGAGCTCTCTGAGTTGCAGAGTAGCTACGACGGCATCCTTAAGGACATCGCTTCATACGAGCAGAAGGTACCTTCTGCGGGCTCGGTCTCGAAACTGCTGGGCGAGATGACCCGCCGCGCGGAAGGGCTCGGAATGGATTTCGAATCCATAAAGCAGAACATTGAAAGGGAAAAGGAAGGTTACCTGGTATTGAAGCTCGACATGAAGTTCTCAGGCCCGTATGCGAGCGCCGTCAATTACCTAAACCGCCTGCAGAACGTCTCCGATTACCTGACCGTCCCGAATATCGAGATATCGCAGACGAAGGAAAGCGCGCCGCTCTCCAAGACCAGCATGCAGGTCCTTATGCTGCTTCTCGAGAAGGGCATGGACCTGGTTGCCCTGGACGGTGAGCAGGTCCCGGAGCAGATCGTCCTTAAGTCCGATCCGTTCGCATCCAAGAGGGCCGGCGGGAAGGACAGGTCGAAGGAATTCAAATTATCAGGCATTACGCAGGCGGGAAAAGAATCTACAGCCATTATAAATGATGAGGTCGTAAAGGTCGGCGCGAAGATCGGCGAATGGAAGGTCGTCAAGATATTGCCGGACGGCGTCACTCTTTCCGACGGGGCCGAGGACGTATCGGTGACACTAAACAGATAAAAAGAGGGGAAACATGAACAACAAACTCAGATATTTCGCGGCAATGGTGATCCTGTCGCTGGCCCTGGGCTTGACGGCGCAGATAGCGGCGGATGATGAAAAAGACCCGATAATATCGCTCGACTATAAGGACGCGGAAATAAGCGCGGTCCTGCGCTCCCTCGCCTGGTCCTACGGGCTCAACCTTGTCACGGGCACGGACATAAAAGGCAAGGTAACGGTCAACCTCAAGGATGTCACGCTTAACGAGGCGCTTGATGCGATGCTGACCGCGAGCGGCTATACGCATGTGCGAAAGGGGAACATAATCTATGTAAGCTCCGGCTCGGCCGAAGGCATCGACCTTTCCAGCGAGCCGGTCTTCCTGAAATACCTTAAGGCGGCGGAAGCGCAGAACCTGCTGAGGAAGGTGATCTCCGCGAAGGGCGATATCAAAGTCGACGAAGTGTCCAACATGCTGATAATTACCGATTACACGGCCAACATTGAAAAAGTAAAGAAGCTTATCGAGAGCATAGACATACCGCCCCAGCAGGTGCTCGTTGAGGTAAAGATAGTGGATATTACGTCAAAGGACTTAGAGAACCTCGGCGTGACATGGTCGGCCGATTATAAGCCTGCGGGGGATGTGAAGGGGTTATTCAGCAGGAAGACGGGGTACCAGGAAGAGCTGAAGACGACGACAACGATGCCGGGGCCTTCGGGCACTCTTTCCGGCGGCCAGTTCAAGATCGATACGCTGAACTTCAAGGGGTTATCGCTTACGGCCACAATAGACGCCCTGTGCCAGGACCAGAAGGCGAACCTGCTCGCGTCGCCGTCCATCGCGGTGTTGAACAACCGCGAGGCGAGGATAGTCATAGGGGAAAAAGTCCCGTATAAGGAGAGGACCCAGACTACGACCGGCACTACCGAGACCACAAAGTTCATAGATGTCGGCACCACTCTCCGCGTTGTGCCGTCGATAAATGCCGACGGGTACATAACGATGCTTATCCATCCCGAAGTCAGCTCGGTGTCTGCGCTGCTTGATGCGGGCCCTCGCATAACGACGCGCGAGGCGGATACTACCGTCAGGGTGATGGAAGGCGAGACGATAGTCATAGGCGGTTTGATTAAACAGGATGATTCCAGGACAAGTTCAAAGGTACCGCTGCTGGGCGACCTGCCGATTATAGGGCTTTTATTCACCAATAAGTCTAAGGACCAGGCCCAGACGGAGCTCGCGGTATTCATAACGCCGAAGATACTCCGTTCCAGGGAGGAAGCCAAGATCTACGGGGCAAAGGCCGAAGAGGAAGTATATGTGAATATCGGCCCCACCGGCGAGCTCAGCATCGCGTACCAGCTGTTTGAAAAGGCTGATAAGCTTGACAAGGGAGTCGGGCTGGAAAGCCGCCGCAAGGACATGAAATACAGGAAGACCCAGGCGCTGGAACTGTTCGAGAATATCGCGAGCCAGTTCCCGAACAGCCCAAAGGCCCCCGAATCGCTCTATCGCGCGGCCCTTATACAATATTATTATTTCGGCGACGAGGCCGGCGCGAAAGAAAAGCTGGGAAAACTGGTGTCCGATTTTCCCAAGAGCGCTTTCGCGGATTACGG
>JAQUSA010000013.1:9305-13304 GCA_028715315.1 Candidatus Omnitrophota bacterium
GCCGGCTACAAATATATCTAAGGGTCGATGAAAGCTTCTGATGCCAAAGTACACCTATCGTGCACGCGACAAGTCCGGGCAGCTTATTACCGGGTCTGCCGAGAGCGGGAGCAAAGACGAAGTCGCCTCCGGCCTTAGGGACCTCGGATACAGCATAGTAGACATAACTCCCCAGGCGGACGGCTTGGGCGGCTTATCGGAATACTACTCCAGGGTGACCTCCAGGATAAGCAGGCAGGAGACGATAGTATTCACGAGGCAGCTCGCTACCCTGCTCCGTACGGGGAACACGTTAACCTCATCCCTTGAAAATGTCTCCGAACAGGTAAAAAACCCTAAACTTAAGGCCGTATTAAACCAGGTCATGAGGGATGTCCAGGCCGGCATGAGCTTTTCAAAGGCGGTCGCGAAACATCCGCAGGTATTCGACGGTTTTTTCGTATCGATGGTCAAGATAGGGGAAGCCGGAGGGCTTTTGGACGACGTTCTCGAACGCCTGGCTTCGCTTGGAGCCGATGAGCTCGAGATACGATCGCGCGTCCAGTCATCCCTGATATATCCCGTCGTCCTTATCGGGCTTTCGTTAGCCGTAGTGACTTTTGTCCTCGTCGCGGTATTGCCGAATTTCGTCGCGATATTCGAGGCGTCGCAGGCAAAACTGCCGGCGCCGACCAGGATGATACTGGGCCTCAGCTCGGCGCTCAGGAATTACTGGCATCTTGCCGCCGGCGGCATTGTCCTTTTTGTCATTTGGCTTAAATATTATATCTCTACACCGGAAGGGAGGTTCAGGATAGACGGATATATACTTAAAACGCCGCTTGTCGGCGACCTATACCTGAAGGTGATGATATCGAGGTTCAGCAGGGCCATGGCGGCGCTCACGAAGACGGGCGTGCCTTTCCATGAAGGCCTTGCCGTGGTGGAGAACACGATATCGAACACGGTCCTGCGCAAGACCTTCGTGGATATCCGCGAGAGGGTGAATATCGGGCAGGGCGTTACGGAGGCGTTCAGGTCTTCCGGCATATTCCCGCCGATGGTCATACAGCTCATAAGCAGCGGGGAGAAGTCCGGGCATTTGGACGAGATGTTCTCCGAGGTCGCCTCGTTCTACGAGCCGGAGGTAGAGTACACGCTGCGCAATTTCACGAGCCTGCTTGAACCTTTTCTGCTGCTGGTCATGGGAGCCATAGTGGCGTTCATCGCGCTTTCGGTGCTTCTGCCGATATTCAACCTGATCAAGATCATCAAATCATAAAGGAGAATGACATGAGAACCAGGAGAGGTTTTACGCTTATAGAGATAATGATAGTAATAACGATCATCGCGATACTCGCAGCGACTATAATCCCGAACTTCATCGGGTTCGACGTAGAGGCCCGTATAGCCGCGACGCAGACCAACCTGAGCTCCATAAGGACGAGGATAACGCTCTTCCGGGCCAAGGAGGGGAAGTACCCCGATTCCATCGGGGAGCTTATGACCACGCAGTATGACGATATGGGCATAAAACGTCCCTACCTTGACCGCATTCCGGCCGAACTCATAACCGACAAAAAAGGCGTAAGCGCGACAGAGGACATCTCAAGCAGCGACACTCCGTCCGGAACGGGCGGCTGGGCATACATAAAGGATAAGGCGGATGTGGTCATAAACGTGACGGAACCGCTGAACTCCAAATGGGGAAGCTATGCGGGGCAGAAGCCGAACGAATGGTAACAGGCGCGGCGCCGTATTATTCGGCGTGCTGATCATCGTACTGACCGTAAGCCTGATAGGCGCAAGCCTTGTCGCGCTGCTGTCGTCCGTCGCGCTTACGAACCAGTATGAGGTGAACCGCGCAAAGGCCTTATACCTGGCAGAGGCCGGCATAAGCCAGGCGGTCCATCTGCTCAAGTCGCAGGCGATCATCATAGGCAGCGAAGAATATTTCGTGAGCCCGACCCCGCTCGGGGCCGGGACATATGAGGTGAAGCTCGATTTCAAACAGTCGCTGATGTCGTCTACCGGGAAGGTCGGCGGCATAACGAGGACCATACAATTGAAATATAACTCGTTCTGACATATGAGGACAAGGAAAGGTTTTACATATACGGAAGTCCTTATAACGCTGGCGGTGCTTGCGGCGCTCTTTGTGCCGATGATGCAGCTCTTCTCGCATACGCTCGCGTCTTCCTCGATGACGGGGGAGACGATAACGGCGCTGAACCTGGCGAAATGGCAGATGGAGCGCGTCAAGAACCTCGATCTCACGACCGAACGGTTCAAGGAGGCGGGCAGCTCATATTATCCGCCCCTAGGGGAGCCGCCGATAGAATTGAACGGGAGGAGATGGAGGATATATACGGATATAGGTGCGGCCTCAGAGCCCCTGAAGGTGGAGGTTTCCGTCTTTTTTGACGGAAGGCTCAGCGAAAAACCGGTAGTCGAGCTCGTCACTTTACTAGAGGATATGACGTGGGTAAAAGGCAGTCCGGCTTTACGCTAATAGAGCTGCTCATCGCGATAACGATAGCGGTGTTCATTACGGCCGCGATATATTGGAGCATGGCGACCGCCCTTCAGAGCTGGGCTTACATGAAGGACGAACTTCTCCTGCAAAAGGTCCTTTCGCAGGTGCTGCAGGACATCATCGAAGGGACGCCGGAGAAGAACGGGCTCAGGGATTCCCTCGAGGTGGTAAGGGCATATTCCGACGAGCTTGAGGTCGTATACCCGCGGACCGATTCAAGCCATATGGCGCAGAGCGGGCTTAATGTGTACGAACTTGACAGGGATATAAAGGCGGGAGCGAGCATGCCGATCGGCGAAGCGCGCCTTCCCGATACGGACAGTTACTATCCGATAGCGGTTTCGATGCTTGACTGGGGCAGGAAAGAGGAGCTGAATAAAGTGCAGCTGCTTTCAAAGGTCGCCCCGGGAAGCCTGCTGCGTTTTACCTTCCATCCTGACCCTAAAAAAAACCCGGATGCCATAACGAGATACAGGTGGGCGAAGGAGGACGGCCAGGTATACGTCGAGGACTCAGGGGGGAACAACGCGATATCGAAGAACCCGTTCGGCATAACCATAACGGGTTTCTCCCTGCGCTATTTTGATAACACGAACAGGGATATCTCGGAAGGCGGAGACGTCGCCGATGACGAGCTCCAATTCATAGGGGGCATAGAGATATCCATCGAAGCGAGCATGCGGCAAAAGAACGGGGACCCCGGGAAGAAGAAAGACCTGGTCAGCTTCGTAAGCCTGAGGAACAGTCCCGCCAAGGGCGGGGCCATAATCCTTAAGGAGGGCATGAAGGTCGCGATACCCGACTCCAGGCGCATAAGGACGCTTTTCCTCTCCAACCTCTCGGGCATAGACGACAGGGATGTTATACAGCTTACGGCCATGCCGGGCAGGGGCAGCGATTGGAGGCTGACGGTAAATTTCAGCCGCACCGGGCTGACGGCGCCCAAGATATCATCATACACGATAGAATACCCCTCAGGAAAAACAGTTTTCAGCGACAAACCGAATTCAAACGTAGACATGGGGCTTAACCTGCTTTCGTTAGGGCCGAACGGAATGTATGACTACGATTATGACGAGAATACCGATAATATAGTATTGCTTGAGGGCGACGTGGAACTTAAGGTAACGAAGATGGATATATCAGGAGCGGCGATATTCGTGAAATGAATAGAACTGTAATATCGATCATGTTATTCGCAAGCATCGCCGCGGCCCAGGGGACCGCATTCTGCGCCGACAAAAATTGGATCGGCGGCGGTGATGCTTCTACGTGGGCCGACGGAAAGAACTGGCAGCCCGAGGGCGCGCCGACGTCCGTTGACGGCGTTACGATAGACCTGGATGGCGCTTCCGTGACGGCGGCGGAGACCTTCGAGTCCGTATCCGTCGTGGTCGGGGGCGGGAACACGTCGGCCTTTTCAACCGAAAATTTCATATATGGGAATATCGTCCCGTCCTCTTCGTCGGACGAGGCGCTGTATA
>JAQUSA010000131.1 GCA_028715315.1 Candidatus Omnitrophota bacterium
CTGCACATGGAATACAAGTATATGCTCGAGCTGCTCAAGGCGGGCCTCTATGGCGACTTCTTCAAGAACATGAAGAACGTGCTGGTGCCGTTCCTCAAGCCGGAGGTCTACGGCAGGAGCATATTCGAGAACTCTTCTTTTATAGCGAGCAGCGCGCACCCGGACAAGAAGGTCCACGGCCAGGGCTTCTACGCGAGGCTTTCGGGCTCGACCGCCGAATTCGTCCACATGTGGCTTATCATGATGACGGGCGGCCAGCCGTTCGGGCTCGATAAGGGCGGGAAGCTGTCATTCAAGCTATGTCCCGTATTGCCGGGGGAGATGTTCCTGAAGAGAGACCGCAAGGCCAGCTATTACCTGCCGGACGGGGCCCTTATTGACGAGACCGTCAGGAAGGGGACCATGAAGTTCATGCTTCTCGGGAGCATCCCGGTTACATATTTCAATCCTAAGATGAAAGATTTGTTTGGGGCCGTTGGGGGCAAGGCGCAGGTGAAATACGAAGTGACGCTGGAGGACGGGACGGTCAAGCCTTTTGCCGGAGAGGTGCCCGAACCGTATTCAGCGATGATAAGGGACAGGAAAGTAAAGGAGATAAAAGTCTTCTTTAACTGATACGGAGGATGTCGTGGACAAGAAGGTGATCTCATTCGACAGGAAGAGCATGCTTATCAACGGCAAGCGGGTCATGCTCTACGGCGGGGAGTTCCATTATTTCCGCGTCCCGCACGAACTCTGGGAAGACCGGCTGCAGAAGATGAAGTCGGCGGGGCTGAACCTCGTCGTGACGTATATACCTTGGAATTTCCATGAGGCGAGGGAAGGGGAGTTCCGCTGGGACGGCGACAGGGACCTCGAGAAGTTCATAACGCTGACACAGAAGTACGGTTTCTACCTGGCCATAAAACCGGGCCCCTACATATGCGCCGAGTGGGATTTCGGCGGTTTTCCGGACTGGCTGCTCGGGAAGAAGATAAACCTGAGGGAGAATGACCCGGAATACATGAGGCTCATCGGCAGGTATTATAAGGAGATAGCCGGGATACTGCGCCCGCACCTTATAACGAAGGGCGGCAACATCGTGCTCTTCCAGATAGAGAATGAGTACGACCACCTGATCGCGTTCACAGGGATCAAGAGATATAAGGAGGGCGCGCTCGAGTATCACCTGAAACTGCTCGATATGGCGAAGAAGGAGGGCATAGACGTGCCGACCTTTACCGTCGAAGGAAGCTTCCTCAGGAAGAGCGAGATCATAGACGCGCGGACCTACTACCCGAACATCCCGTGGATATGGCTCTGGGAGTTCGACGATTTCGACAGGGTCATAGCCGAATCCGTCGCGGCGCAGCCTAACAAGCCGCTCATGATAATGGAGCTCGAGACGGGCTGGTTCGCGCAGTTCGGCAAACCGAACTACCAGATAGGGCCCGAGGTCACGCGCGCGATACTGCGTACCGTGATAGCGGAGGGCGCTTCCGTAATGAACCATTTCCTCTTTGTCGGGGGCACGACGTTCCCCTACTGGAACTGCAAGGGCGATTACGGCGGGATAGGCACCTGCACGACCTACGACTTCGGCCATTCGCCCGTCAGGGAATGGGGCGAGGTCTCTCCTACGAAATACCATATGGCGCGCAACACCGCGCAGTTCCTCGATTCGTTCGAGGATGAGCTCTTCGAGTCGGAGAAGAAGGAAGGCGCCGCGAAGTTCGCGAAGGGCGGCGAATCGGTCGCGCTTATCGACGGAAGGAAAGGCGCGCCGAGCCCCGACTTCTCCGGGACTTTCGAGAACGTTAGGGTCCTCGAAAGGTACGGCAGGAAGGGCGGGTTTCTCATGGTCCGCAACCTTACCGAAGACACCCACAAGGCCCGCATCTCGTATTATTCCCCCGAGGAGAACAGGGAGATGGCCCTGCCGTCGACAGAGGACCTGAAACTCGCTCCGAGATCCTCGTTCCTCTTCCCGGTGGATATCGCGCTCGGCGACGGCGTGATGGTCCGCTACTCGACCTGCGAGCTCCTGCTGAAAAAGAATATAGGCGGCGACGAGTTCGTATTCCTTTACGGCAGGCCCGAGATAGGCGGAGAGACTCTTGTCAAATGCGGCAAGGCCGGGCCGGAAATAATAGAAGGCAAGTTCGATATCAAAAAGACAAAGGGCGGATACCTTATTTGCAACGAGAACGACGGCGTCCGCATCCTTAAAATAGGCGGCGTATTCTTCGTATTCCTTGACGAAAAGACCGCCGCGAAGGCATGGGACAAGGACGATTCGGTCGTAATAAGCGATTACTATTACATCGAGGACATCCTTGTCGACGGCAGGTCTATCGATATCAACGCCCAGGTCAAGAACGGCTGCAACCAGCGCACGAGGATATTCACCGCGCTCAGGCCTAAGTCGATAACCATCAACAAGGAACCCGTCGAGTTCAAATACGACAAGCCGACAAAGTCGGTGGCGTTCGAATACGATTGCGCGGTCGAGGAGCTGCCGAAGATAACCTGGCTCAATCCCCCGCGGTTCATATCCGACGTCGAAGAAAAAGAGGTAAATTACGACGATTCATCGTGGAAGGCGGTCAAGCTGCCGAATTCGCTGGAACAGGCGGGGCTGCTTGAGCATGGTTTCATCTGGTACAGGCAGAAGTTCAACCTGAAGGGCAAGCCTTCCGAATGCAGGATAATGATCGAAGCCAACGATATGGACAGGTTTTACGTATATATCAACGGCAAATTCGTATGGCGCGGGATAGAATGCCGTGAGATAGATATCACCGCCTTCGTAAAGAAAGGCGTAAACCGGCTGGCCGTAAGGTATGAGAACGCCTACCACACGAAAGCCCACCCGCATGAGGGCGCGATAAAGAAATACAGCGGGATCCTGAAGCCTGTGAAGATACAGGGAAGTATATCCGGAAAAAACTTCAGCGTCGTGCTTAATGACCTGCTTGTGCGCGAGAAGGCCGGCGGGCTCATCAAGGGATACCACGAGCCGGACTGCGACGAGTCCGGATGGAGGCAATCCCACGCCGCGAGGAAATACGTCATTCCCGAGGAGATGGGCGAGCTCGTATGGTACAGGCGGAAGTTCAGGTTCCTGCCGCGCAAGGGAGGCGTCTGCGCGCTGAAACTGACGATAGACTACGCGTTCGAACGCTGCATAATTTACCTTAACGGCACGGCGCTCGGAAAATACGAATCGGTCGGCCCGCAGAATGATTTCTATATACCCGAGCCGTTCCTGCGAGATGACAATACCGTCGCTATTTTGCTCGAGGGGCCAGGCTTCCATCCGGTCAAGGAATCCGGCTTTGTGCCGCCGGTCCTCAAGGACCCGAAGATCGGTTTCTACTATACCGCGAAGAAGATAATCGCGAGGGTCTCGTCCTGACAGCGAAAAGCGAAGTTCGTGACAGCAGGGGCCATACACGCAGGGGACAGGCCTCAATGTAATTTCCCCGAAAAGCGAAGTTCGTATAATATATGTTAG
>JAQUSA010000132.1 GCA_028715315.1 Candidatus Omnitrophota bacterium
GCTTATAAGGATATCCGGAACCCGGCACGAGCGGGTCTAAGATTCCGTACGCGTGCGGTATCTTGCCTTCTATCGGTTCATGGTGGTCGATTATAAGCGAATCTATGCCATGCCCGTTGAGGAAATCAATCTCATCCGCCGCGGTGATGCCGCAGTCAACGGCGATCGCGAGTTTCATTCCTTCCTTGCCGGCCTTTTCTAGCGCCTCGAAGTTAAGTCCGTAGCCCTCCTTGACGCGGTCGGGGATGTAATTATGGACCTCGGCGCCGCACGCCTTGAGCGTATTATAAAGCAGCGCTGTCGCGGTAAGCCCGTCGACATCGTAATCGCCGAATATAATTATCTTTTCTTTGTTTTTAACGGCTGAACTTATCCGTTCGACAACCTTGGGCATGTCCTTAAAAAGGAAAGGGTCGTGCAGTGATCCCAGGTCGCAGGTAAGGAAGGCCCTCGCTTCATCGGCCGACGCGACGCCCCTCTTTAGGAGCAGGTTCGCGATTATAGGGGAAATACCGGAGGTCCCGGAAAGGTCCTTTACGGCATCCGCGGCGCCCGCATCCGGCGCCCCTATCTCCCAGGCCTTCTGCATCTTATGCCGGCTCTATATGGACCATCACGTCGGTGACGCCCGGGAACTTTTCGCGGATGCGTTTCTCTATTGCGGTCGAAAGGTCATGCGCCTTTCCGACGCTCATGTTCCTGTCTACCGTTATGTGCAAGTCGACATGGACATCGTCCGTCCGGCCGCGCGTCCTTATCCTGTGGCAGCCGATAACTTCCTTCATCTCGCAGAGGGCCTCGGTGATCTCCTGGGAATTGATGACCGCGTAATCGGTGAGGACCCGCGAGCTGTCCATGAGTATCCCGACGCCCACATAGCCGATCAGCAGGGATATTACCATGCCTGCTATAACGTCGATTATCGGGAGCCCGAGCTTCACGCTTACCAAGCTAACGATAACCATTACGGAAGCGAGTATATCAGAACCCGTATGCATGGCGTCGGCGACCAGAAAATCGCTGTTGAGCTCTTTTCCCCTCTTCCTCTCGTACCGCATGACCCCGATGTTGACCGCCAGAGTAACGCCCATCACGATAAAGCTAAGCAGGTTGGCCTGGGGATTTATAAGCTCCTGGTTGATCAGCTTATGGACCGAATCGCCCAACAGCCTGAATGCGACCAGGAACAGCGCGACCGCGATAGCCATCGACGCGAGCGTCTCATACTTCCTGTGCCCGTAAGGATGCCCGACGTCCCTGGGCCGGGCCGCGACGCCTATGCCTATGAGGCCGATTATGTTCGATGTTCCGTCCGACAGCGAATGGATGCCGTCCGCGAACATCGAGGCCGATTGGGTCAGGTGCCCCCAGACGATCTTGGCCAAAGCCACGCCCCAGTTAAGGACGAGGATTATTATAAGCAGCCTGCGTATCTGCGAGAATTTGTTACTGCTCATAAACCCCTTTTCTTATTGCCGTGGAACAACAGCATAAGCGGGCTCGCGATGAACACCGTCGAATAGACGCCCGATACGAAACCTACCATCAGGCAAAAGGCGAAATCGTTCAACACCGATCCGCCGTACATGTACAGTATCACCACGACGACAAGCACCGTGAATGACGTCAGCAGCGTCCTCGACATTGTCTGGTTGACGCTCAGGTTGACCAGTTCCTTCAGCGACAACTTATGGTTAAGCCTCGCGTTCTCCCTTATCCTGTCATAGATGACTATCGTGTCGTTTATCGAAAAACCCGCGATCGTCAGGAGGCCCGATACGATCAATAACGACATCTCGCGGCCTGTCAGCGCCATGAAACCCATCGCGATAAATACATCATGGAACAACGCGATCACGCCCGGCACCGCGAAATACCAGTGCTTGAACCTAAAGGCGACGTATACCATGATTCCGAGCATCGAGAAGACTATGGCGTATATCGCCTTTGTGCGCAGCTGGTTCCCGACCGAAGGCCCGACCTTGTCTATCCTGATCACCTCGGCCTTATTGTCCTTGAACGCGGTATCGAATTTCTTCGATATCTCGTCGGTAACATTTTCCGGCACGCGCACTATGAACACCTTCGGGTCATCCTTGAGCTGCTGGACGGAGGAATTGCCCAGGTTTATCTCGGCCAATGCGTTGCGCACGTCCTTGACTTCTATCGTCTTCTGGAACTTGAACTCCTGGACCTGCCCGCCCTTGAAATCAACCCCGTACATGTCCGCGCCCTTCATGAAATAAGTGCCCATACCGACAACGAGCACTGCCGCAGACAGCGCGTAGCATATCCAGCGTATTTTAATATAGTCTATCTTCGGGGTCCCGATCGCCTTGAGCATCGGAAGGCCCTTTATGACCTTCAAGCCCAGCAGGACTTCGAATATGACCCTTGTCACGAAGACGGACGTAAACATGCTTATCAGGAGGCCTATGATCAGCGTAAGCGCGAAGCCGCGTATAGGGCCCGTACCGAACTGGAAGAGGAATATGGCCGCGACCACGGTCGTGAGGTTCGAGTCGATAATGGCGCTCATGGCCCTGTCATATCCGAGCCTTATCGCCTGGCCGAGCGTCTTGCCCGCCTCGAGTTCCTCGCGCATCCTCTCCTGGATAAGTACGTTGGCGTCGACTGCCATACCCAGGGTAAGCACGATACCGGCTATGCCGGGCAGCGTCAGCGTGACCTTGAAATATGCCATCGCGCCCAAAAGCAGTATGATGTTCAGGGCCATCGCTATATCCGCGATGAAACCCGCCAGCAGGTAATATATCAGCATGAAGACGCCGACAAAGAGGGCGCCGTAAAGGGTCGCCTTGATGCCCGAATTGATGGAATCCTGCCCCAACAGCGGGCCTACCGTCCTCTCCTCCTCGATGTATACCGGGGCTGGGAGCGCGCCGACCTTGAGCACTATCGCGAGGTCGCTCGCCTCTTCCTTGGAGAACCTGCCTGTTATCTGAGCCTGTCCGGAGGGGATCGCCTCTTTTATCTCCGGCGCGGATTTGACCTTGCCGTCAAGCACGATCGCCAGCCGGCGGCCTACATTTTCCTGCGTGACCTTCGCGAACTTCTTAGCGCCCTCGGCGCTGAACTGTATCGAAACATACGGGTCATTGAAGCGCGACTGGTCGAAACTCATGAACGCCGTAGTAAGCGCGTCTCCCGTAAGGACCGCGTCCTTCTCTATCAGGAGGGGATCGCCGTTATCGTCCTTTTGCAGTTCGAATCCCGCGGGCACATCTCCCTGCAGCGCCTTGTTGAGTTTATCCGGGTCGCTTGAGACGAGCTTGAACTCGAGCTGCGCAGTCTTTCCGATAAGATCGAGCGCCCTGGCCCTGTCGGTTATGCCGGGCAGCTGGACGACTATCTCGTCCTTTCCCTGGGGGGATATCTGCGGCTCCTTTACGCCGAACTCATCTATCCTGTTGCGGATGACCTCAAGCGCGCGCTCGGAAGCGTCCTTCCTGGCGTCTTCGGGTATCTTTGAC
>JAQUSA010000133.1 GCA_028715315.1 Candidatus Omnitrophota bacterium
ACGGGGATGCGATCGGGATCTATACGTCCGTCGAAAAAATCGGAAACGCATCCGTGCGTTTTAAGCAGCAGGTAAGGAAGGGCGATACGTTGCTGGTGTCCGGCAGCGTAGTCTGGGCCTGCGTGGATGAGAACATGAAAGCGAAACCGGTCCCTGAAGAGATAAGGAAAAAATTATCCGAATGGGCAGGCATATAAGCCTAATTGAGCGCGGAGTGAAGGTCGCCGACCTCAACATGTTCCAGGAAGACAAGATCTGGGCGAAGTACAGCCGCGACAAGGTGGATATCGGCGAGAAGCTGGCCGCCGTAATAAGGGTACTGCATAAGGAATTTCCCCTCAAAAGGCCCCTAAGGGCGCTCTCCGTAGGTTCAAGCAACGAACCGCAATTCAGGATACTCGAAGCCGTCTTCCGCGGGGGGCTTTTCCTGCTTGATATCGAGAAGTCCGCGCTCGGAGTGGTCAACGAACGCATAAGGAGGCAATCGCTCGACCACGTCAAGACGGTATGCGGGGATTACACGAAGATTTTCTTTTGCGGGGGTAATGCGGCCCTGTTCCTCGATAAGGTTCTCGGGGGCCGCAAGGTCGAGCTGATAACCCTGCACCACAGCCTATACTACTGCCAGGAACCCGGGTGGGACAGCCTTTTTGATAACCTGTACCGGAAAATACTGGCTCCTGAGGGCGCCATCCACGCGGTGATGATGGCGTCTAAGAGCGATGACGAATATACGACAAGCTGGCTTTACGGCCACTTTGCCGGGAAATATTTCGGCTGCCATAACGACCAGGACCTCTGGCATTTCAAGAAAGAGCTCGAGTCCGATCCCGTCTTCAGCAAGTCAAGGATCTCAATAGAGAGGAGCCGCGTAAGTTTCTTCGTAGACGATTTTGAGGAATTCATGTCGGTCATCTGGATGATAATGCTCTATCCGAACGTCCACAGGTATACCCGCTCGCAGAAGGAAGAGATAACCGAACACGCCTACAGGAAATTCTGGCTCCCGAAAAAACCGCTTATCCAGGAACAGGACCACCTGATAGTATTTAGGTAAGATAGGGGGTATTTTGCCATGCGTTACATTGCTGTCGCATTCCTTTCTGCCGTAATGCTGTGCAATACGGGGCTCACCCATGCCGACGAAGCCGCGATAATTGAGAAGATAAAGGCGCTTGAAGCCAAGGTGGAGGAGCTCGAGAAGAAGCTGTCCGCGCAGGAATACGAGGCGAAGTTCAAGGATATGGACGAGAAGCTCCACCGCGAGACAGGCGTCCCCGCCATTAAGGCCGCGGGCCTCGAGATAGGCGTAGGCGCGACGATGATAGTCCAGGGCACGGATAATGCCAACGCGGCAGGGGAGAAGAAGACAGGAAGGGCTGATGCTTCCTTCTCGGAGGACATCACAATATCCAGGGAGTTCGAAGGGCTGAACAGCGAGGCCTTCATACACCTTGAGGCCGGGCAGGGCCACCAGGGCCTCAACAACGATCTCTCGCTATTCAGCGCCGTTAACGCCGACGCGTACAACGATGACAATGTCACGGTCTCGGAAATATGGTATGAGCAGGGGCTCTTCAATGACAAGGCCCTGATAACGTTCGGGAAGCTCGACGCGACGGCATATTTTGACACGAACGAGGTTGCGAACGACGAGACGACGCAATTCCTGAGCTATATCTTCCGCAGCAGCCCTGTTATAGAATTCCCGGATTATACGCTCGCGCTGAGGGCGGCGGCGATGCCGGCCGGCTGGCTTGAGTTCAACTACGGCGTATTTGACGGCGACAGCGACTGGGACAAGATAGGGGATAACCTGTTCAACGCCGGCCAGGTGACCTTCAAGACCAAATTCTTCGGTCTTCCGGGCAACTACAGATTCCTCGGCTGGTCCAACAAGGCCCGTCATACAGAGTGGCTCGACCCCGAGAAAGAGAAGAAAAGCGCGTACGGCTTCGGCCTGAGCTTCGACCAGAAGGTCCACGATGCGGTCACCCTGTTTGCCCGTTACGGCTGGCAGGACCCTAAGGTCTACAACCCGGATATCACGGCCTCGGGAGACTTGAACTATTCATTGAAACATTCCTGGAGCGCCGGACTGCAGGTCGAGGGAAAGCCGTGGCGCCGCGAGAACGATGTGCTCGGTCTCGCGGTCGGCCAGGTAATCCCGTCGCAGGATTACCGAAGGTCGTTTGACCCTGAATTGGCATGCAAGGACGAAGGCCACCTCGAGGCCTATTACAGCATGCATATAAACGACCACCTTTCGATCAGCCCGGACTTCCAGTACATCTGGAACCCGTTCGGGAAGGACATATCCGACGATACGGATGATATATTCATATACGGTTTAAGGACGCAGGTGGACTTTTAACAGGCGCCTCGCCAAAGGACGGAATTCACGTAAAATCCCGGTATATTTTTTGCTTGGGATTTTCGTTTTTTGATGTATAATCTAATAGCCGTACGTATATCCCGGCCAGGAGGCATTTCCAATGAAGAAGACGACCATTATCCGCATAGCAGTTTCCGCGTCGCTCATCCTTTGCCTGAACACTCTCTTCGCGTCCGATTGGTTCATCAGTAAACAGGACAGGATAGACAAGAGGGACCAGCAGCTGCAGGAACTGCAGAAGCAATTCCAATGGTGGCCTACCGACGCGCAGCCCTCGCCCGTTAAGGACGCGGATATGGGCGGATACTGGTGGATGCCCCAGGAACCCGGCACCGCGGCCCCGTGGGGCAACAGGGGATACGTGTATGTCTATAAGCTGATCTTCGATTACAAGTCGGAGGAACTTCCGCCCCCCCAGCCGCAGGAATTGAGGCCGTCGCTCCTGATAAAGAAGATCATAAAGAACGTAAAGGTTTATTTCGACTATGATAAGTCGGCGCTCAGGGAAGACGCCAAAAAGATACTTGAGCAGGCCGTCTGGACGCTGAAGCATAACGAAAACGCGAGCATCCTGATAACCGGCAACTGCGACATTCGCGGAAGCGAAAAATACAACGAAAAGCTGGGCCGCCGCCGCGCGGATACCGTGAAGCAGTTCATGATAGAGAACGGCATACAGGAATCGGACATAAAGATAGTCAGCCGCGGGAAGCTCGATGCGATAGCGCACGTGACCGATATAGTCGGAATGCAGAAGGACCGCAACGCCCAGTTCATGATAGCCGAGGTGGACGAGGTCATGATCCCGTACACCGGCGAGGCGCCCGCGGAGATCTCCGACGCCACCAAAGTGGGCGAGAATAAATATGTTATCGAGGAAGAGAAGAATGTCGAGAGCAAAGTGAAGGTCTCGACGAGAGAATATATCGTAAAGAAGGGGGATACGCTCTCTTCGATTGCCAGGGCCGAGCTTGGCAAGGCGAACAGGTGGAAATACCTTTACGAGATAAACAAGGAAAGGATCAAGAGCCCGGACAAGCTTAAGGCCGGGACGAAGATCATAATCCCCATAGAATGAAATTTATTGAATTA
>JAQUSA010000134.1 GCA_028715315.1 Candidatus Omnitrophota bacterium
GTCTACCGGGCCCGGCGTCGTGTTAGTCGCGGGTATGACCCTGCCTCCGATCCTGTAGCTTATCGTGCCGATGATGCCCGGCTTATGGCCCGCCGCAGATATTATGCTGTCCATAAGGTAAGATATGGTCGTCTTGCCGTTCGTCCCGGTTATTCCGATGCACGTCAGCCCGTTTGCGGGCCTTCCGAAGAATTCGTTCGCGATCCTCGGCAACGCTTCCCTCGAGTTCCTGACAAATATCCTCGCGACATGGTCCGGGACGACCACGTCCTTCTCCATTACGACGGCGACGGCACCCCTGTCAACCGCCTCGTTGATATATTTATGGCCGTCGGACGAAACCCCGGGAACGGCGACGAACAGGTAACCGTCCGCCGTGTTCTTAGAATCGCAGGATATGCCCCTGATCTCGATATCCTCCCCCGCCGGGAAGACCGAGGCATCCTTGTACTCTGTCCCTTTTAGGACTTCCTTAAGCTTCATCTAATCTTCGACCGTATCAAGTTCGACTTCCCTCCTGGCCGCTTCCGCGCGGCTGGGCCTTATATCCATATACCTTAACGTATCCCTGACGACCCTGCTGAATACCGGGGCCGCGACAACTCCGCCGTAATACAGGGGATGCGGCTGGTCGAGCATCACGACCACGACCACTTTCGGGTTCTTGACCGGCGCGAAACCCACGAACGACCCGATGAACTTCGAATGGGAATAGGTGCCGTTCTCTATCTTCTGGGACGTGCCGGTCTTGCCGCCGACGTCATATCCCTCGACCCTCGCGAGCTGGCCCGTACCGTCCTCCACGACTCCGCTTAAAACGTCCCTCATGGTGGCCGATGTGCCCTCCGACAATACCTGCCCCGACACCGTTACCGGATATTCCTTTATCAGCTCGCCATGCCTGTCCTGTATGTATTGTATCACCCTCGGCTTCATAAGCTTGCCGCCATTTGCAATGACAGACATCGCGCAGGCCATCTGAAGCGGAGAGACGGCGACCTCCTGCCCCATCGGTATCGCGTATATCGATGTCCCCGACCATTTCGACGGGGGCCGTATGAATCCGGGGATCTCTCCGGGGAGCTCTATCCCGGTAATGTCACCAAACCCGAATTTCTTTATGTATCCGTAAAGGTTATCCGCTCCGAGCTTGATCCCTACCTTCACGGTCCCGATGTTCGATGACTTCTCTATGACCTGCCGGAATGTCAGCCACCCGTGCGGCTTATGGTCATGCAGGACCTTTCCTCCCGCGTGTCTCCACGCGCCGTTCTCGCAATAGAAACGGTCATTAAGGCCCACTATCTTCTCCTGCAGCGCACCCGATGCCGTCACTATCTTGAAAATGGACCCCGGCTCATACATGTCGGTCACGGCGCGGTTTCGCTTCTTTTCCGCGTTGACCGTCCGGAAATTATTCAGGTCAAACGTCGGCCTGCTCGACATCGCGAGGATATCGCCCGTCTTGGGATCCATCACGATTATGCACGCGCCTATAGGATGGTATTTCTCGACCGCCAAATCAAGCTCGCGCTCGGCGATATGCTGGATGACGTCGTCTATCGTCAGCACGAGGTCAAGCCCGTCTATGGAAGGATAATACTCATATTCGAACGACGCGATGGGCCGCCTGCGCGCGTCGCGGAGCATCGCCCTGTATCCTGGAGAGCCCTTCAGGTATTCGTCGTATTTAAGCTCGAGGCCTTCGAGGCCCCTGTCGTCCGTTCCCGCGTATCCTACTATCTGGCTCGCGAGCGCGTTGTTCGGGTAGACCCTCTTCGGCTCCTTAACGAATTCCACGCCCTTTATCTTGAGGGCCTTAACCTTCTCCGATTCGGCCGGGCTTATCTTCCTCTTCAGCCAGATGAATCCTTTGTCCCTGCATATGCGGTCATATACGTACTGTTCGCCCAATCCCATGGCCGCGGCAAGCTTTTTTGAAGCGCCCCTCTTGTCCTTGATCTCCCTGGGATTCGCGAATACGGAATCGAGATTCAGCGAGACCGCGAGCGGGCTGAAATTCCTGTCGTAGATGGTCCCGCGTTTCGGCTGAAGTTCGATCACCGCTGTGTGTTGTTTCTTGGCGAGAAGCGCGAGGTTATATGCTTTTGCGACCTGGATATAGATGACGCGGATAAGAAGGATGCTTAATAAGATGATAAATAAAGAGAATACAACGTTCAGGCGTGTCTTGTGGGCTCTAGTGTACACGTATAAACAACCCTTGTTTTCGGCGGAAAACTTTTAGGGTATATAGATAATTTCGATTATTTTAAAGGTTTAGCCTGCGCTTCGGGCCCAAGCGCGAACAGGCTCGCCACGCTCTGGCGGACCTTTCCGAAGAACCCTGCCGCGCCGGTATTTCCTATGCCGTAACCCTCAGCACGATAATCCTGTGATGACGATAACAGTATAAGGCGTTCCTTTGAAGGGACCTCCATCTTGATATTCCTTGCCAGGAGCGTCTTTTCCAGGTGCGCCGGAGACTCCAGCTGCCTTACATTATATAGCAGAATCTTATTGCGGTCAAGGAGCTCCGAATAGGCCTGCTCCTTGGCTTTTATGTCGTAACTGATCCGTATCAGCGACGTCTGCTGCGTGACATACACGAGCGCGACCGCCGTGATTGATGCCGTCATCATAAGGAACTTATATACCTTCATATCTCCCCTGTCTGGGCGGCGCTTTGCGCCACCTTTACCGCCGCACGCATCTTCGCGCTGCGCGCCCGCGGGTTTTGCTCTATCTCCGCCTCTTCCGGCGTAATTGGCTTCTTGCTCTTCAACTCCAATATATCCTGCGCCTTCGCTTCCTTAAATTTGTTCTTTACTATCCTGTCTTCCAGCGAGTGGTACGATATTACGCATATCACCCCGCCCGTGTTCAGCAGCCCTATCGCCTGCCCGAGCGCCTTGTCGAGGGCGGAGAGCTCCTCGTTGACCGCGATCCTGAGCGCCTGGAAGGTCCTCGTCGCCGCGTGCACCCTTCCGTGCCTCATGCTGTGAGGCATCGCGTGCACTACTATCTCGACCAGCCTTCCGGTCGTCTCGATCCGGGCCTTCTTCCTTTCCCCGGCTATCGCCGCCGCTATCCTGCGGTGGAACCTCTCTTCGCCGTACTCTTCAAGGATGCGGTCGAGTTCCGCCTCGCTCGCGCTGTTTATAACCTCGGCGGCGTCTTTAGGCGACGAGGTATCCATGCGCATATCAAGCGGCGCGTCGCTGCGGAAGCTGAAACCCCGTGAGGCTTCATCCAGCTGCATCGAAGATACGCCTAGGTCGAACAGCAAACCGTCGGCCCCCTTTATTCCGGCGCTTTCAAAGATCGTATCAAGCTCGTCAAACCTTCCCTTGATCAGGTCCACCCTCTCCCCGGGCCTCCCTAATCTCTTCCCCGCTATTTCAAGCGCCTTCGCATCCCTGTCTATGCCGACCAATCTTCCGCCCGGCGAAATGG
>JAQUSA010000014.1 GCA_028715315.1 Candidatus Omnitrophota bacterium
CGGCAGAAGGCCGCCCAGTCCCAGTACACGCGCATCCCTTGTTCCTCGAAAAAGCCGTCCGGCTGTTCTATCTCATCGAACGAGAACCAGGCAGTCCCGTATTCAATATTGAGTTTTTCTATGGTGCCGTACTTTTCTTTGAGGAATTCCCGGTACATCCCGGTCGCGGTCTCGCTGTAATCGAACTGTTTCGCGAGCCAGTTGATCATGCTTATCTCGTTATCGAGCTGCACCGCGATGACGTTGCCGCCCCTGCTTATCTGGTTCCTCGCAATGATCGGCATTACCTTCGAATACCACCTGTCTACCATCTTCAGGAAGAAAGGGTTGTTGTGCGAGACGACCGTAGAGTCGAAATCGGAGCCGTCCTTTTTCTTCAGGCGGACCTCGGGATAATTCTGGGTAAGCCACATCGGGACGCCGTGCCCCATTATCTCCCCGTGCGTCACGGGGCCGGGGCGGCAGAAGAAGTAAAGCCCGTGCTTATTGAGCAATTCGAACAGCCCGAGAAGGTCTCGCTCCGGCAGCGTCTTCCCGGTAAAGTCAAAGCTTCCTTCCTTATATTCGTGCCAGGCCCAGGGAATATAGGAACTGAATGTGTTCAGGCCGGCGTCCTTCGCCTTCTTGATCCTGTCCTCCCAATCCCCGCGGCGTATCCTGAAATAGTGTATCTCGCCGGAATAGATGAAGAATGGCTTCCCGTTGACTATAAATTCCCCCCGCTTGAGTTCAATGCTGTTTTTCATCAAGGCCTCAGTTTAGTTCATGTTCACTTTAACGTTATGGACTTTTTTGTCTCTAAAAGGAGGGATAAGGTTGCCCCTGAGCTTATGCCCGTCCACGATGACAGACCTGACTCCCCTCGCGCGGCCCTTAGGGTTGTCTATCGCGATCTTGTATACGGCTCCGCGGAAATGGCGCGTGACGGCGCACTTCCTGAAGGATGGCGGCAGGCAAGGGTCTATTATGAGGCCGTCGAATTCCGGGCGTATGCCGAGCATCCATTCTGTCGCGGCCACGAAGAACCAGTCCGCGCTTCCGGTAAGCCATGTAAAAGCCCCTTCGCCGTAACGCGGGTTTCCCGGGCCTATTACATATTCGGGATATATGTAGGGTTCCGACCTGTATATCTCGATATCCTTATTATCGCTGCAAGGCAGGACCTGCTTGAAGGTGTCATACGCTTCTTTCGCCCTTCCGATCTTCAGGTCCGCGACCATCTTGAACGCGCCGCCGTGGCAGAATATTGCGGCGTTCTCCTTTGTTCCCGGGGCGAATGCCGTGATTCGCCCGATCCTGCCGTTATATTCCGTGTATGCTGGTTTGAACAGCACGGGGCCGTACGGTGTCGCGAGGTACCGGTCGACGGCCTTCAGTATGCGGGCCAATTGGCGTTTATCGGGAAGCCCGGCAAGTATGGCCCAGGTCTGCGCGTTCAACTGGCACCTGTCTTCCTTGTTCTTCCTTGAGCCTATGGGTTCGCCGTTATCGTTGAAGGCATAGCAATACCAGCTGCCATCCCACGCGTATTTATTGATTATTGACTTCATCCTGCCGTATCGTTTTTCGCATTCGGACGCCGTCCTGTTGTCCTTTATTTGCAGGGCGAGCTCTTTCATGTTATTAAGGGCGACGCATAATCCCATTCCGAGCCAGACGCTTTCCCCTTTGCCCCCTATTCCGGTCCTGTCGAACGCGTCGTTCCAGTCCTGCGTGCCCATGAGCGGCAGTCCGCGCCCGCTCTTGCCGATGTCCATCAGGAACTTCGTGGCGCGTTTGGCGTGTTCGTATAATGTCGCCGATCCGCCGTCAAAGAATTTGGCCTCCTTCTTTAATATCGCCATGTCGCCGGTCTCTTTGACGTATTTAATAAGCAGCATAGGAAGCCATATCGGGAAATCTGAAGGCGGCCTTCCGGCGTTGGTGCCTTTTACGAGCGACCATCCCGGAAGCGGCTGGCCGTTCTTCCTTTGGTGTTCGGCCAGCTTGATCATCCTCTGTTTCGCGTAAGGGGCGTTCATCGAGGTCATGGCCCATGCGTCCTGCGCGGTATTCCTGTATCCGAACTCACCCCATCCCTCATGCTGGTATGTCGCGCTCCTGCCCCAATGGTTGTTCATGTACACCTGGTACTTTATCCAGATATTGACCGAGCGGTCGAAATCAGGGTCGGGGGTCTTAACGGCGATGTTATCGAGGATCGCGCGGTTCCAATGGTCCCTCGTCTTCTCAAATTCTTTTTTGGCGTTATCGACATCGCGGAGGGAACCCAGGGCCTTCTTTATCCCCTGCCTATTCGCGGCTATGCCCAGTACCACGGAAAATTCCCTGGCCTCGCCCGGACGCAGCGTGACCGTGCTCTCGAATGCCCCTACCATATTGCCGCCCCTGACCTCGGTGCCTGTGCAGCCGCCCTTTTCAACGGCGGCGGGATTTTCGTAATCCCTGTACCTGCCTATGAAATTCTCGTAGTCTATCTCGAACTTATCTATGGGCAGGCTCGTCCCCATGAAACCGAAGTACGGGCACGGCACATTACCCCACGGGAACTTGGTCACGAGAATGGCTTTGAGCTGTTTGTCGAACCTGCCTTCGTTCATCAGTACGGTCAGGTTCCTGCAATGAAGCTCGGCGCCCCAGTCTCCGATAAGCCATTCGGCAAAAGGAAATACCTTCAACTTCCTCGTCTTCGTGCCCGAGTTCGTCATCTTTACCAGCCATACTTCGGCGTCATTATCGGAAGGCACAAAAAATGTCATCTCGGTGCGTATCCCGCTGTACGATGAGCTTATCTTTGAATAGCCAAGACCGTGCCTGCATTCGTATGAATCAAATTTTTTCACGGGTTGGAAACCTGCCGACCAATACTTCTTGCCGGCGGCGTCCTTTATGTATAAGAACCTTCCCGGTTTATCGGTAAGGTATGCGGCGGGATTCCAGCGGGTAAGCCTGTGCACGCCGGGGTCGAGGTAATAGCTGAAGCCCCCGCCGCCCTGCGAGAGTATCAGGCAGTACCTCCCGTTCGACAGGTAGTTTATCCACGGCCTCGGGGTATTCGGGTCCCTTATGATGAATTCCGTCCCGTCAGAGCTGAAATCGCCGTATCTCCTGTAATCCCGCATCGTTGCCGCTACTTCCTTTCCAGTTCCACGGAGCGCTGTATAGTGACCTTGACATTTGTCGCTTCCGCGCCGCCTATGATCACTGCCGCGTCATCCACCGACATGCCCTTGGTATCTTTCCCCTCTATCGAAACGACCTTATCCTTTGACTTGAGGCCGGCAAGGTCCGCCGATTCCCCGACTATGACGCTGTTTATGACCAGGTCCTTTCCCGAAGTATCGAGGAATATCCCCACGCCGACAAAGGAATGTTTCTGGTAGTCGATCTTCTTTCTTGCCAGCTCCCTCTCCCTCTGTATAAGGAAGACGAAAGACGTGATCTCCGGATTATACAAATAGTCCGCGATCTCTTCGACCGTCTTGTCTTTGACCTGCAGGCCGCTTATCTGTATTATCTGGTCTTCGGGTTTTATCCCCAATGCGTCCGCGCTGCTTCCGGCAACGACGTTTTCGATAACGACCCGGCCGCCGGACGATACAAGGCTGAACCCGAACCCTTTACCTATCCTGCCCTGCTTCTCTATCGCCTCCCTTTGTTTCTTATCAGCCTCGGCCGTCTTTTTTGCGTCGTCCTCGTCCTTTAGTTTTTGGGCTTTTTCTACCGCGTCGATCGCCGCCCTGGATGACGGATCCATCAATAAGGCCTTATTGAATTGCTCAAGCGCCGCATCGTATTTCTTTGATGCCAGGTACTGGTTGCCCAGGCTTATAAGGTTGTCCTCCTGGGACATTATCTTTACTTCTTTTACCGTATCTTTTTTCACCCTCATCGTGCCGATTTTGATCTTAACATCGTAATAATCGGCTCCCTCGGAGGTCACTACCCCTTCGATCTTCCTGCCGTCGTTCATGATTATGATATCCGCCCATAATGAGGGGCCCGACCATGCCGTCAACAGGCATAACACAACCGCGAATATGAGACACCTTTTCATCCTAACCTCCTTCCTATTCCCCGAAGATCTCTATCTCCCAGAGGGAATAGCCCCATTCCTTTCGTCCGCGTTCTTCGCAATACACCCTTATATACCTTGTGTTCTGCGGCTTTTCCAGCGTAATGTTCTCCTGTCCGCCGTTCGAAGATCCGTTTGAATATACCTTCTTCCAGTTTACCGAATCATCCGAGATATCTATAGAATATTCTTTTGCGAAAGCCGTTTCCCAATACAGGGTGATCGAGTCAACCCGCCTCGCCTTCCCGAGGTCGACGTATACCCATTGCGGGTCTGTAAAGGCGCTGCTCCACCTGGTCTTGCGGCTGCCGTCGATAACGTTCTTCGCGTCGAAGGCCTCATTCTTTTCCGTGTTTGGTTTCTGGAAGGTCGACGCTACGGCCCCCGCGGCTTCCATGGGTTTGGCCATCTCTACCTCGGCCTCAAAAGGTTCGGAGGCCGCGCTGCCTTCCTGCACAAATCCGTAGACCGAGATATCCCACAGCGAATTACCCCATTCGGTCCCCTTCTCCAGCAATGAGAGTTTCAGGAACCTGCCTTTATGGGTTTCGGGCAGCGCTATTATATCCTTGCCGCCGTTGCCGGCCTTGGTCGAGAATATCTCCTTCCACGAAGACCTGTCCGGTGAGATGTCTATCCTGTATGACTTGGAGTAGGCGTTCTCCCATAACAGGTCTATCCTCTTTATCTCTTTCTCGCTCCCGAAATCCAGTATAAGTTCCTGGGGGACGGAATGTTCGCTGCTCCAACGGGTATTCTTCTCCGCGTCTACGGCGAATTTAGGGCTGAACTGGACGAAGTCGCCGCCCTGGACGGACGATGCCCATATCTTCCTTACCGCAAGCCTTTCAAGCGGCACAGGCTTAGGGTTGTATTTAAGGCCCGCGACAGCATCTCCCCGCTCATCGGTTATCCTCACGGAGAACATCCAGCCCGCGAAGAGGTCGCTGACCTTGACCAAAAGGCGGTTCCTGCCCTTCTTTAACATGACGGTGATCTTGTCCTCTTCCGCCATCCCCCTTGCGGCATCATTTGTCAGGACGTTCGCGCCGTTAAGCCATATCTTAACGCCGTCGTCGCTGTGGATCTGCATGCGCGCGCGCAGGTCCGACGGGGAATCTATCTCGACATACGCGTAAGCCACCGAAAGCTCGTTACGGTCGAAGGCGGTCTCATCCTCAAAATCCACCGCGTTTTCCACGGAATCGTACTCCTTCCATATCCTTCCCGAGGAGGCGTCGCCCGCCCTTGGCGCCAGCTTTGCCTCATCCGGTATGGCTTCCGTCTCGAGCTTTGAATCCGCGAACGGCCCGCATATATACCAGTTCCTTATATACGCGGGATCGTAAGCCGCATGCGATATGCCGCAGAGGGCCATCGATGACGCGAACAGCAGGATCAGCATGTTCCTATTCATTTTATCCGCCTTTATCTGCCCAACAGGGACTTCAATATTTCGGACTGGTTCGCGATATCCGCGCTTATCTCGTTCGCTTTATTGCTCCAGGTCAACGGGTCATAGAGATAAGCTATGTGCCTGCCGTCCTTGCTCTGTACGATAGCGGGGTTACCGTTCTTGAAAGTTGCGAGCACCTTGTACCGGGCATTTTTGTCCTGCGGTACCGAAAGGGCCCAATAGCATATACCCGAAGAGCTTATATTACCCTTTTCGACTTCCACGGTCACGTCCTTCGCGATCCCGCCTTCCGTCAGCGTGATGGCGAATATATGCACGATCGGCGCGTAGGGAAGCCTTATGGATGTCAGATTCCTGGACGGGCTGGCCGGGACCGCAAGATGCGACATATATCCGCCGCTTACGGTGCCGACAGCGGTATGCCCGAAATGGGGAACGCTTCTCCAATCCGCTATAGACGGAGCGAAATACTGTTCATCGCTGCTGCCGTCGCTGTAGATCAGTATGACCTTTGCCGCGATATCGCCGCCATCCGAAGCCATAAGGAAATTAACGTTGGAGTATATACCCTCGGGTATGGCTACAACCTGTCCGGCGCATTTGATATTTTTAATGCCGTTGCCGCTTCTTTCGGGAAATGCGAATACCGTATCCCCGCCCCTGCACTCGATGATCTTATCGGCGGCGGGCATCTCCTGTAAGTCGTAGGGTATATCTTTTCCGTCATCGTTATAAGCCTTGCCCAGGCCCACGCATACCGCCTTTTCCGAGAAGACGTCCTTTGGTATGCCGACCACCTCGAGATACCACGGTTCCGTCTTGTTGTATCTTTCGTCCGTAAGGCCCACAGGCCCGAACGTTATGGTCTTCCTGCCCGCGAGAGCCGCGCGGTCCGCCATGGAAAGCTGTTCGAGCGAGCCGCCCGCCAGCAGGATGACGTTCCGGTCATCCGGTATTGAGGGCGTGAAGGCGAACGGGTACCATTTCTGGTTGAACAGGTCGGGCAGGTTATTGACCAGCCTTGACCCGGAGATACTGCTGCCGGGCCTGGCCAGCTCGGGGATGATCTCCTTTACCGCCTTCTCGTACTCGCTCAGGTAGTCGTTCTCAAGCAGCAGCATAAGGGTCTTGCCCTGAGGGAATGAAGCCAGCGGCGACGCAAGCGCGTATTCGGGATAATAGACCCACGCCTTCGGGTTCTTCTCCTTCTTCATGTTTACCGCGAATTTCCCCGTGGCATATTGCCCGGCGTCCGATATCGGCTTGAGGCTCCTGTCGTCCCTTATATACCCGAAATCTCCCTCAAACAATTTGTCGTACCACTTGAACCATCCCCACCCGAGCATCCACGGATAAGAGGCCGTTACGGCCCCCTGCCTCAGGTAAAGTTCGGCTATCTGCCCCTCGTCGCCCAGCCTTGCCGCGGCATAACCCATGTTCTCCGGGGTCGCCTCGAGCCACGTCGTGCGGAAACCGCTCTCGTTGATGAAGACGGGAAGCCCGCTCATGTCGCTGTGGAACTTCGTCTGGAAGATCAGTTTGGCATTCGCTATCCAGTCCCTGTTGTAGTCCAGGTCGAGGTTGTAATGCACCGGCGATATGAAATCTATCCCGCTGTTCTTCTTCGTTGATATCGGGAACGGCGCGACCTCCGGCAGCTCGGTCGTGCAGGTTATCATATGGTCCGGGTCGATGATGCGCATATATGCCGTAAGGTCCCTGAGGAAATCATTCACAACCCAGGACGCGTATTCCACTATATCTACGCGCCACGGCTTCCTGTCGAGACCGGCTATTTTGCCTTGTGAGATTATTTCGTTGTCCGCGAGTATATCCGCGAAGGAGGAGTAATCCTTCCCCCATAACCTGTTTAAACCGGAGATGTCCTTGTACTTTTCCTCCAGCCAGGCCGGAAGGTTCTTGACGGATTCGGGCCCGAGCTTCGGAATGCCGTATCTCTTCCTGCCGGTCCAATCAAGCTCAAATAACCAGCGCTGGTCCATATCGACCGCGAGCACGCAGGGATGGCCTTTTATGTTGGCAAGAAAAGTGTCGTAGGAATGTTTTGCCTCATCCCTGAAGGCCGGATCCATGAAATCCGGGAATTCCTTGCTCGTATAAGATGTCCGGAAATAAAGGCCGAATTCATTATCATCGCACCATCTAAGTATGTCCTGCAGGTACGCGTCGCCGTAAAGGTCGAGGGTGTTGAACCCGTGCTTCTTCATTATTTCGAGTTCCTGTAGCGCGAACTCTGCCGTAACCTTTCCCTTCATGGGCCCGTTTTCCGGGCCGTAGGCATATACCATGGCCCTGGAGTAGAACGGCCTGCCTTTCGGGTCAATGAAGATAGCGCGTCCGCCCGCCTGTCCGACCCTGAAATAGTTACCCTGCGGCCAACCCTTCGCCTTCTGCGGTTCCTTCTGGGCAGATTGCGCGGTTGACGCAGCCAGCGCGAACGATACGGACGCTATCAGCGCGGCCGCTATCAACATGGTTTTCTTCATTTTAAAATAGCACCAGCTTTCTTTTTCCGAAGACCGATATCTCCCAGACGGAAAAGCCCCACTCCCCGTTCTTTTTGATAAGGTCTATCTTAACGTATCTTGCCCTGGACAGCGGAAAAGTGACGGTCTCCGTCCCGCCCCTGCCGGAGGCGGTCGAAAAGACCTCTTTCCAGGATATCCTGTCGTTCGATATATTGATCCTGTAGGATGAAGCGAAGGCCGATTCCCACGAGATTATAAGTTTATCGACATCGTATTCATCGCCCAGGTCGAGCATCAGCCACTGGGGTTCCTCAAAAGTGCTGCTCCAGCGCGTATTTGCCTTGCCGTCTATCGCGTTGTCCGTTGAGAAATCCTCGGCCTTTTCCTTGTCCGGGGGCTGGGTTGACGACGCATCGGCGCCCTCGACTCTTACCGGCAGAGGGATGTCGAACCTTACGGCATGCTGCTGCTCCGAAGGAGCATCCTGCGCGCACGCAAGGGCCGCGCACGCGACCAGCAACATGACTATATCTGGCCTTATCCTGTTAAACGTTTTATTTTACCTCTATGTCCTTAAGGGTGGCCACGACGGCGTATACGTCCTTCCAATCCGTGGCGACTGAGATGAACGCCGCGACGAACCTGCAATTCTTTGCCGAAGGCGCGTCAGCGGGTATCTTTATCTCCACTACCCTTTCTTCCGCGGGCTTGAAGTCCGTTATTGTGGTCACATAGGCGAATCCCGGTTTCGCTTCCCAGTTCTCTATCTGGACGACGAGCTTGTAGTTCGAAGGGGATATTTTGACGTCCTTCCACGATACCTTGACCCTTGCCGCAGATCCCTTGTTCACCGCAACGGGAGATTCCGCTATGTCGAATTTGAACGCCGAGTTAACTGTTATGACCTTGTCTGTGCCGATTGACGCTATGCAGTCATCCCATGCTTTTGATTTGGAGAGCGCCGCGACAACGAACTTTCCCGACGTTGTGCCCCCGACATTGCTCGCGACCGGAAGGCTCGCGACCATCTCGCCGCTTGCCTGGTCTATCGTGAAATCCTTGAATGAGCATACGGGCGGTTTCGCATCCCAGTCCTCGAGTTGGACCCTTATTACGTAATCCTTATCCAGGGGGACATCGTTCCAGCTTACCTTCACGTTCACGTTCTCTCCGGGTGCGACCATCTTCGGGTATTCGAGCACGCTGACCTCGGTTGCCGAAGCGCATTGAGCCAGCCCCGCAAATATACAGATAACACAAAGCGCGCCTGTTAACAATTTAGCCATTTAAGGCCTCCTTTCGCGTAATCGTTATGGGATCCTCCTGCAGGAGTCCCTGGTTATAAGCTCGGTCGCCAGCGTCTTCTTGACCCCCGGCTTCTCCTCCTTATCTATAAGCTTTATGATCGTCTCGGCCGCGAGCCTGCCCATCTCCGTGATAGGCTGCCTTACGGTCGTAAGCTTCGGCGAAAGCTCGGAACACATAGGGTTGTCATCGAAACCCACAAGCGAAATATCTCCGGGGACGTTCAACCCCTTGTCCTTGACTGCCTTTATAGCGCCGAGAGCCATCTCGTCGCTCGCAACAAATACGGCCGTGGGCGGTTCCTTTGCCCCCAACAGGGCCGTCATCTTCTCGTAAGCCGTCTTCCTGAAAAAGTTGCCGTCAAGAATCAGGTCGCGGGAAACGGGTATACCGGACTCCTCTAAAGCCTGCGTATAGCCTTCAAGCCTTTCCCTGCCGGACTGAATGTTCAGCGCGCCGTGTATCGTGGCTATCCTGCTGTGTCCCATGCCGATAAGGTACTTGACCGCGTCATGGGCCCCTGTCCTGTTCGAGACCGATATATAATTGATGCGGGGTTCGTCGTACGTGCCGTTAACTACCACATAAGGTATGTCGCTCTTCCCCAGTATCGGGTTTATCTCGAGCGCGCCCAGCTCCAGTATGAGGCCCCCTATATATGTCTTGTTAAGGATACGCCTGTAAAAGTCGTCCTCAGGCTCATTTACATTATATAAGAGGATCAGGTCGCGGCGGGCCGGGAAAACGACATCCCGTATCCCTTTCATCAGTTCGGTAAAAAAGAAGGAGCCGAACATGTCGTCATATACCGGCATGATAAGCCCGACCGAATTGACCTTGTTGCTCGCGAGCCTGCTGGCGCTTATATTGGGCTTGAAGTTAAGCTTGTCTACAGCTTCAAGGACCTTCAGCTTATTCCTTTCCTTCACGCTCCCGATATTGTTTATGACCCTGGAAACGGTAGCGATAGACACGCCGGCTTCCCCGGCGACGTCATCTATACTCGGGAACTTGCCTTTTCTTGTCTTTACGGTATTTTTAGCCATTTTTAAAGTTTATATTGTAAGCGCTTTCTTATACAATGAAATATACCCTACCTTCCGTGCCCTGTCAAGTAATAATTTCACGGGATCCACTTTTCCTCCGGGATATCCTTCTGGCATGACTTCCTGAGGACTATCTCTGATTTCAGCACGACCACCTTGTTGGGAAATTTCTTTTTTGTCACTGCGTCAAGCAGCAGCTTCGCGCCCATCTCCCCCATCTTCTTCATGGGCTGTCTTACGGAAGCGAGAGGCGGGTCCGTAATGCGGCTGAAAGGCATATCGTCAAAACCCAATACGGCGACATCCTCCGGCACCCTCGTGCCCATCTCACGGAGTATCTTCAGCCCCCCGTAAGCCTGGAGGTCGCTGCCGTAAATTATCGCGTCGGTATCGGGCATCCTGTCCATAAGCGCCTTGGTTGCCAGGCCGGATTCTTTAAGGGAAAAGGTATGCTCGTAAACGATCAGGTAAGGGTCGTAGGGGACCTTCTTCTCCCTCAGGGCCTTCTTGTACCCTTCCAGCCTGTCCTGCCAGATGAATTCGGATGACTCCTCGGGCATTATAAGGCCTATCTTCTTTCGTCCCAGCTCGAGCATCCTCTTTGTCGCCTCGAAGCTCGATTCTACGTTATCTACCAGGACACACTGCCCGTAATCCGAATAATTGTTCAATAATACCACAGGAATATTGCTCTTTTGCAGCCTTGCTATCGTGGAATCGGAAAGGTCGAGGAAAGCCGATATCAGCCCGACTACGCCGTTATCGTGCAGTATCTTATCTAGGAATACTTCCTTGCGCTGGTTATCGTAAAGGTCGTTATAAGTGTCTACGGTATACCGAAGCTCGTAAAACCCGGAGTCTTTGATCGCGTCCTTAATTCCGGCCTCTATTTCGTATACAAGGTGCTCGCCTGCGCGCGCGTATATTACGGCTATGTATTTCATCGAGCGCTCGTACATGCCGGTCTGGCGGGCTTTAAGATACGGGGCATAATTAAGCCTTCGCGCGGCCTTCTCTATCTTGAGCTTAAGCGGCAGGCCTATTCCGGGGCGGTTGTTCAGGGCTTTGGAGACCGCGGCCGGAGAGACCCCAAGTTCCTTTGCGATGTCTTTTATAGTTATAGCCATATCGTTATTGGAAATATATTTAGTCGGTATTAAGCATTTTCGTTGAAACGATACCATATGCCCGGATTGTTGTCAAGGGCAAAAGTTTACGCTTACAAAATCAAAATAAAAAAAGGGGCAGAATTTCTTCCACCCCTTTATTTATAGTAATGTCCTGTACAGAACCTTGTTTACTTAATGTTACTGAGTCGGCTGTCCGATGAACTCCGGGTTCAACCAAGTTTTCTCGTACGGAGGGATCGGGAACGTCACCGTGTCAAACAGACCGGATGCCGTCCTGAAAACACCCTTTACGGTACCCTTGAGGGCGCCGACGATAACTCCGAAAACCGGATTGCTCTCCTTTATGGACTTGTCCATCTCGATCGGTATTTCTACCCAACCTGTCGCGAAATTCGCTAAACCTCTGCGGAGCTTCGTGCCCGCGTTAGCGGCATAGCTAGGTACAGCCATTCCGATGACCAATGATATGACAAAGAGAACCAAAACCGTCTTCCATAAGTTGTTCTTGAACATAACTTTTGTGTCACCTCCTCTCGGTTTATATCATTGCCGCAAATATAGCACAGCTATTCGTATCTTGTCAATAAAAAAATTAGAATTTCCGCAGTAAAGCGGCGGAATTCCTGAGAACGCCCGCGGCCTGTGCCGCGGTCAGCCCGCTGCCAAGAAGCACCGAAAGCGCCGCTTCGCCGGTTATCAGGTCGCCCGGCTCGTGAGAATCAGTGTTGATAACGAGTTTCGCGCCTGATAGCGTCGCGATCTTCGCAACGTGGCCATTTGTCAGGGAATGCCCTTTTTTCGCGGTTATTTCGAGGTGGATGCCGTGTCCGGCCGCCGTCCTGGCGTCCTTGAGGGTTATCAGGCCGGGATGGGCGAGGATATCGATATCGCATTCCAGCGCGGCCGCGTTTGTGCCCGGTATCACGGGTTCGGCGATAGTCTCGCCGTGCACTATTATGAGCTTTATGCCGTTATACCTGGCGTACTTCACGAGCCCGGCTATATCCTTCGGGGGGACATGGGTAAGCTCCACGCCGGCGACGACCTTGATCTTGCCTGAGGTCAGCGCCTTAGCGGCCTTGACTATCCTGGGCACGATGAAGTCTATATTAGACACATCGACATGGTCGGCAAGGCCTATCCCCTTGTAACCGATAACGGCCGCCCTCCTCACGAGTTCCGCGGGAAGCAGGGCGCCGTCGCTCAATAAAGTGTGTGTGTGGAAGTCTATCATGATATTATGGTGGGCCTGAGAGGACTCGAACCTCCCGCACGCGGTTTAGGAAACCGCTGCTCTATCCAGATGAGCTACAGGCCCAATCCTTT
>JAQUSA010000015.1 GCA_028715315.1 Candidatus Omnitrophota bacterium
CTCCCCACTGGTTTATCTTATCGGCAAATGCGAGCTTGACCACTTTCGTGACCCCGAGCGCCACTAATTTAAGACTTAGCATACACAGTAAAATTAGAATTAAAAAAGAAACCCCGTCTACGAGATTTTGCGGAAGCGAAAAACCCCCGTTTATCTTGCTTCCGAGCGGGGAATAGAAACTCATCGAGATATATAGCGCCAGCAACACGCCGACCATCTTGAAGACTTCTTCAGAGAGGCCTGTCCTCGCACCTATATAACATGTTCTTAACAAAAGGATTACGGTTAAGACGTCCACCCAATTAACACGCTGGAATGCTTCCGGCAAGATATACTCCTGATATTTGGAAGCAAGTATACCACATGGGGTTAGAATTGTCAAGGCGGGGCAAAATACTTGACTTTTTTAAGAAAAAGGGGTATATTTCTTGAAATGGCAAAAACATCTTTGAACGAAAATATAAGTGTCAAAAATGAGGTAGCTGACAAGGTTCTGCTCGTCCTGAACTCTTACGACAAGCTTGAGTTCTCCCCTGACCTCAGGCAATTCTTCAAGAAGAAGCTCAGGGAGAAGTACAATAAGACCATCGATGTCGAGCTCGTCGGCATGGCCGAAATGGGGCAGACCCGCGGAAACCTTACCGGATATCTCAGGACGCACGAGCGCATAAAGAAGCTGCTTTCGAAGAAAAAGCTCGATTCGTTCGATACCATCGTATATATACACGACGCCGGCCTCGCGACGAGGATTTTTCCCCTCTCCTACGAGTTCGGGACGCCCTCGAAGGCCAGCATCAGGTTCCCCGAAGGCCGCGCGCCGGACATGCTGCTTCCGTGCATCGCCAGGAGCATCCCGCTCTTCAAGAATACGGTCATAATACTCCCTATCGACCAGAATTTCGATTATTCCGAGGTTGATATCGCCGGCCTGCTTAAGACGCTTAACAGGAACACGGCCTCCATGCTTCTGACCCCCATCCAGATAAACAGGGCCCTCGGCTGCCTCGGAACGGCAAAGCTGGGTCCGGACAACGATATATCCTCTTTTTACGAGAAGACCTTTGACGAGAAGCTGATACCTAAATACTCAAAGGACATGACCCTCGCCAATACTTTCCAGCTCTTCACGACGAAAGATAACCTGGATAAGCTCCAGAACGCGCTCGACCTGTTCTGCTCTAAGGAGAAGAACAAGGACTTCATAAAGCACCTGAACGCGACCGAATGGAGCTTCAACAAGCTCATATGCGAATCCCTGGTGCTCGAGAAGAAATCGTTGTCAAAGATACAGCTTGCCATGAGGGAATGCCTGCAGCAGTACGAGGTCAGCGTAGGCGGCGCGATCGCCAAGGGATATTGGATAGACTGGGCCTCTAACATAATGACATACCTCGAGCTGCTGCGTAAATTGACCGCCCAGATAGCGAAGCCGGACGAACACGGGAACTATTTCGTCAGGAGCAAAAAGATAAAACCCTCGAGCAAGCTCGAGTCGTGCGTATTCATAGATTGCGATACGGTCGACCTGTTCGGCAGCTACAAGAACTGCATATTCATCGCGTGCGAATGGGTCAGGATAATGAACTGCTTCGAGGGGAACGGCTCCCTCTTCTATGCCCTCAAGAAGAAGAACTTCCTGCGCAAGGAGATGAACTATAAGCTGTTCGCGCACTTCCTGAGCGGCAGGCGTAATATCGAGTTCGAATGCGATATCTACGACGATTACAGGAATTTATACAGCGCGATGAAGAAGGTAAGCGACGATTGGCTCTACTACCACGAAGTGCTTAAGGAAAGTTATAATACTAAGTAGCCTTCCGTCAGCGTACTGATGTCCACGCCTTTATACACCTTGACATGTAATTGATCATGGCCTTCTTGGCCCTGAACTCGTCCTCGTAAACCCTTACAAGCTTGCTCTTGTAGCCCCTGTCCAGCTTATTCCAGATATCTTCCATGGCCCTGACGTTCTCGTTGAGCCTGTTGAAGTCGTGTATCATTACTTCATTGCACAGTTTGCCCAGGTACACCCTGTCGTCGCTCGTATGTTCGACGTTCAATATAAGCATGTAAACGGATTCGATCGCTGCAATGACCCATATCCAGTTGCTGTAGAACCTATGGTCAAATTCCGAGATGAAATAGAGCAGCAGCGTAATGACCAAAGTGGAGATGTAGACGGCCTTTGCCCTCACGAGCGTCCTATTATACTTGAGCTCCGCCAGCCTGTCACCCTGTATGAGCTCCTGGTGCGCGAAGTATACGTCATCCAGGAAGTCGGCCTTCTGGGCCGGAGACACTTTATTATATGACGGCAGGTTCTGCTTGAACCATTTGTCCAGCCTCGCGTATCCGCTGAGCTTCCATTTCAGGAGCGCCCACCCGATCAGCATAAGTATGCCCAATAACGTATAGACCAGGGATTCGGGCGATGCCGTAGCGGGGCCCGATACGATCGAGACTATGCCCAACATGACGCTTGCGGCCAGCATCGGTATCACCGCGTAATTCCAGAACCTCGATAACGTGATCTCCTTGAACAGCGCAATGGGCTGCGAATGGGCAAAAAGCGGCATTATTATGAACGACAAAGTCGTGCTTATGTACAGCACGGAAAATACGAAGAGCGCCTTTACCGCCAGGGATGAGAATATAAGGCCCCACATCACGAACCCGACGCCGGTAAAGACGAGAAGCACCATCGCATAGATCATCTGAAGCTTTATCACCGACATCTTTCCGATATCGCCGTCCGGGACTATCTCGTCGCGCCAGTTCTTCAGGTACGGGCGCCCCAGCTCCTTCCATCTCACGCCCATCGTATACATCAAGGCAACGACGGCGAAAGGCAGGAACGGTATGAACGGGCTGATCCATAGCGGCACTGTCTCCGACGACACCAGGACATATGCGAGCGGGAGGCCGATTATCGTACTGAACAGGGTCGCCTTGAGTATATCCCTCTTCTCTCCCCATATCATCTTAAGCGGCAGGTGGCCGAGGTTCCATCCCTTCGCGCTTATTATGAAGACCGCTTTTCCTTTAAGGCCGGCGAGGAAACCGAACGCATACGCCGGTATGACGGACGCGTAGAAGAAGTGGTTCTTCGCAACGAGCCTCATATATGCCGGGAAGGACCTCCTGAAACCGTAATGCTCTATAAGGTACGCGATCCCTGTCGCGGTTATCGCCTGGTTGAACAACAGGCCCAGTATACCGAAGACGATTGGGTACGGCACCGCCATGAAACCGTTTATTCCCCAGCAGATCATCAGCCACAAATAAAGGAAATTTATTACGAACATCAACGGTGTCTGGTAGAAGAAAGAGAACCCGAACATAAGCATGAACTTCTGGGCAACATGTATGTTTTCCGAATCGAGGATACCGCGTATGACCCTGCCAATAGCGGCATCCGAGGAACCCATCGCCCATTTCGTCAACGGGACGAGGCTAGTGAAGTACGAGGTCTCCCTTCCCTTTCCGAACGTTATGTACTCCTTATGGGTGGTCCTGAAGCCCTTCTTCCATAATGCGGTGGCCAGCAATATATCTTCCGATATATAATCCTGGGGAAGACCGCAGGACGCACTGATCATGTCCGTCCTTATTATCGCGCTGTGGCCGTAGAAACCGCAGGCCTGGAACATGTTCATCGTGCGCTGGGTCACAGATACGAAGGTCTCCTCGTTGAAGCCTATGGCCTGCGATATCCACGAATAATTCTTGTTGAATATGTACTCGGCGAAAAGGACCTCCCCAAGCCCGGGGTCGTTCCTGAATTCCGAAAGCGCTACGGGCAGTTTCGCCGCGTCCTCGATCCTCACCGAGCAGTTCGCATCGAAGAATAGGATCGTTTCGCCCTTAACGAAAGGCAATGCCTGGTTCAGCCCGCTTGGTTTACCCTTCTTTATCGGGGCGATAAAAGGCGCGACCTCGATGAGCTCTATATTTCCCGAGGATACGTTGAACCTGTGCAGGCCGCGGTCGCTGCCCTCGACATCGGCATCGGCGGCGCCCCAATAGACTTCCAACGCGGGCATCTCCTTCATCAGCCTGTTAAGCGCTTCTCTGTCGGAATCGCGCGTTGCCCCGCTGTGGTATCCCTCGTAGTTCAGGAGTATCTGGACCTTGTTGGCAATAAGCTCCGCGATAACCGCATCGGACGCTTCCGGATAACAGATCCTCGCGTATGCGGCAAAAGCATCCCGGATCCTGTACACTTCGACAGCGGTCTTCTCGACGCACTGCACCGTTAGGTTAGCCCATCTGCGTATGTCTTCCTTCAGCTGCTCAGGCAGCCCGTCGGGAAGTTTCTTCAGACCGAAAAGCAGCTTAAGCTGTTCCTTTGTAACGAATTGGCCCATTTCGGCGTCCCGGAGCCGCCCGACGAACTCTTCCCATTGCGGCCTGTAAAACCCGATAAGGTGGTTAAGCCTGGTTACCTCGGCGCCCCTGTCGCAGCCGTTAAGTTCATCGAAGGAAAAACTAACCGGCTCGTTGAACGCCGTTATCATAGCGGTGAACGACGGAAGGTCGGTCCAGGATTCCGCCTTCGGCATCTCCATGAGCCAACTGTTAACGTAGAGGCGTATCCTCTCCGACGCCTCCTCCGCGCGCGGAGGCTTCTCGAGTTTAAGCGAGGGGTTCTTATCTGAATACAGGAGCGCGTCCCTCTCCTTCCCGCTTATGACATAATAATCGTAGAGTTCCGTTATCATGGAGTTCCAGTATGTCTTCCACGGCGCATCGGAACCGCCGCCTACCTTTGCCGGACGCAGAGGCATCATGACTTCGCCGAAACGCAGCTTAGACGCTTCGAACTTCCTCCTTAACTGGTCCCATGTTATAACCTGCCCGACGCCTTCCCTCTTGCCGCGATAGAAACCTATCAATGCGATTATTATATAAAAGAGGGAGAAGAAACTTGAAAGTATGAACGTCATCGTGAGCAGGAGCGCGCTGGCATTGATGAAGAATCCCCATCCGAAATTGACGAAAGTGAGCTTCGCGATTATACGGACAGTCCAAATTATGACGAAGATGCTGAAGAGGCCCCACAGGTACGAGGCTGACCCGAACATGATCCAGAAGACCCTTATCGACCTCCTGAGGTCCCTTCTCTCTGGGGCGGCGAAAGCGGCCGGCTTGTAATTTCCGAGCGTGCCCTTTATCAGGGCCATCGTTATTGCGACGCCTACCAGGATCAGGACCGTCACCTCTATGAACGCCGCGCCGACCGTGCCCGCCATGCCGGTTAACCGGCCGGAGAACGGCACGCGTTTCAGCGCTATCGCGATCCCGCCCAGCATGACGGCAGTGAACATCGGCACAAGGAACTGCCAGAACCTCTTGAGGTTATCGATGAACTGCGGCGTGCCCGCGTTATCGGGAAATGTCTTGAGCCATGCGAAATTCTTGTGAGACTTGATGTCGGCTGAAGAGTCCTTTCCTTCCCTTGAGGCAAGATAGGAAAGTTTCTCTTCGCCGCTCCTGCCCGACAGCTTCGCGAACGAAGCGATAAACCCGGGCCGCTTGCCCTCGAACAGGTCGTTCAGGTCGTCGTATGTGAATATAAATTCCTTTGTCAGCCCGAGCTTCTTGTCGTAACCCGGCCTCAGCGCCTCCAGCAATACCCATGTATCGCTGCGTATCTCCTTGATCACCGCGTCCTTCTGGCCGGAGTCCAGCATGCTAAGGGACTTATCCAGCAGGTAATTCCTGAAACCTGTGGCGGCCGCCCTGAACTCCATGGATTCATCGAATATGAGCTTGAACAACACGACGACCGTAAGCTCATCCATGCCCGGTTTTGCTGCGGTAAGGCTTATGCCGTGGCCGTTCTTCCTGGACCATGCCTCAAATTCCTTCGCCTCGACCGGGAAGAGATCGCTCAGGCGGATATCCTCCCTGCCGATCCTGCAGGCGATCCTGTCCAACAATACGTTAATGCTGGCCGTATGGTCCGAAGGATCAGCCCCGAACCCGCGCAGACGCTCCTCCAACAAGGGCCTGAACACCTTCGCTGACATATCATAGAGCGCGGCGGGCGGCTCCGACCCCTCGTATACCCTGATACAGGCAGCCTTAAGCTCTTCCGGGGCCTTCAGCCGGCCAAGGGCCTCCCTGCTGAAGGGCTTGATCGCGCCCGCGGGGATCGCCTGCTTCCTGGCTTCTTCCGCAGCAAAGGCTATCCTGGCCTTCCTGCCGACCTTGAGCCGTCTCCTTGAGACATATCCCGCGAGTAAGAACAATCCGGCGGCAAATATCAGCAGGGTAAGCGGTTTCCGCCAATTCGTCGACTTCATCAGGTATATCGAGCTGCTCTCGATATGTTCTTTCTTGAACTTATAGACACCGTTATCGTCAAATTCATAATCGGAGCGTATCCAGTGTTCGATATCGAACGGCCTTCTCTCGAGGAACGTCTGCGTCTGCCAGCCATTGCGATGGTAGATGCTCGCATCTCCCACGAAGACCGCCACGATCTGCCTGCCGGGCAGTGTGCCCTCGGGCTGCATGCCCGGCGCAAATTCCCTTTCTATCTTTATCGGCCTCAAGTACGAATACGGTACAAGCGGATCGTAGAATTCAGTCTGCCTGCCGCCCTGTATAGGCAATATGTTCATAAGGCGCAGTATGATGAAACGGCGCTCGAGGACAATAAGCTGGCCGCTTAACGAATGCACGTCGTAGAACGCGTAATCTGAATTCAGCACACCGTACTTTACGCCCCTTATCGGAAGGCCGTCGGGAAGCTTGAACGGCACGACCTCCGTCTCATAAGGTATCTTTACGCCCGGATGGCTGAACATACTTCGCTGGTATTCCACGGTACCGGAGAAATATTTTATCTCGCCTATGCTGCCGTTCGGCTTTATCATAAGGTACCCCGGCAGGGTGCCGAACGGGGCCACGGCCGCGCTCTTTAACGCCTCATCGAGCGCCTTGCGCCTGATCAACTTGCCGTAGTCGGCCTTCAGGTGGGCGCGGAGCTCGTCCGCGCTGAGCCCTTCCTTATACCACTCATATATGACGGTATCTTCCTTCTTCGCTATAGCACGCGTGTGCTCCTCATCCCTGTCGTCCTTCCATGATTCAAGCACCGTCTCACCGCCGAAGAAATTCCGTTTCAGTTTCAGCGTGCTGCCCTTATGCAGCGTAGTCTCGTCGCCAAGCATGACGAACTTGACGGTCACGAGCTCCCGTCCGAGGACATCGTCGGGTATCATGTAGCTTACGGTAGTTATCGCGACGGTATTAGTGAAATGAGGAAGGCCGTCCTCGCCCGTCACCATCCTGAATATCCTCTTCTTCATCTGCGGCAGCAGTGTGTCGGCGTATATGCCGAGAGGGGCCATCTTCTTTAAATACTTCGGGGGCAGGGCCGAATCTGCCCGGACCGCATTATCCACGTCGCTGATCGACACAAGTTCCCCGGCGAGGTTGAAGGTAAGCGTCTTTGACGGTATATCGCTTTCGGCGATCCAGTCTACCGGGACCTCTATCGTGCCGCCGCGGACGATCATCCTCTGACGCCCGAGGCTGTCTCCCGGTTCATAGAACACGAAATACGGCGCTTCTCCGGGCGCGCCGGGATCTCCGGTAAGGTTGTTGGTCACGAGGTTCTCTTCCAGCATCAGCATATCGCTGACCCTTCCGACCTTCTCGGCGCCGAGCCTGTTCAGTATCTGCACGGCGGACATTTCCCTGTCCTGTTCGGGCAATGACGTAAGGGACTGCGTCAGGGCCTCCTTAAAATTCATAATGCTGCTCGTCGTCTTGTACCTGCGGACCCATGCGAGCCCCTTAGTAAGCTCCTCGAGGTTCGTATTTTCCGCGGAGACGGCTTTCCCGGGGGTATCAAGGAAGACCTCCTTGACCACCTCGCGGTCGGGTCCGTATTTCACTATAGTCACTATATTCTTTACTATCTGCGCGGATATGTCGCCTTCAGGAGTATAATATTCGAGCTTCTTCGTATACCTGGCTTTGCCGTCCTCGAACAGGACCCTGCCGTTCTCGTCCCTGGCAAAGATATGCACCTCCGAGATGAAATATTTCTTGTCAGGAGTATATCCCTTGAATATGCTCTCCGATATATCCGACACCCAGTCCCCGTTCTCATCGGTACGGTATGTATGGCTCCCTACGACCTGCAGGGTCTCCTTGTCGTATTGGAGGTCGGTCCTTACGTCAGACGTGACGGCTTTCGTGAGCGGGTCTATCTTTATGTTCTCGGAATATATCGTTTCGAGGTTTCCCGACATGTCATAAACCTCGACGTATAACACACGGCCGGTCGCCTCATTTATGACCTTAAGCCAGACACGCCCGTACAGGTCACGCAGGTCCCTTCCCAATTCATCGCGCCCGAGGATCGATTCATATTTCTTCAGGCTAGACTCGGCCCTTACCTTGGCTGTCTCAAAATCTCCGAGCCTGCTTTCGGCCGCCTTCGCGCCGTAATAGATGACGTGAATGAGCCCATTATCGTCATACCAGGCAAGCTCTCCTGACAAACGGTCATACTGCTCTATAAGCTCGAGGCGCGTCTGCGCGTCCTTTTCGGATTTGATGCGCTTCAGCAGGTCCAGCAGCCTCTTCGTAAACTCCTTGGTCTCGGCTGCAAGCACATCCTCTCCGAGGTATATCCACAACGGCTGTGTGGGGGAGAAATTGCCGCCGGTGAACTGCTCGCGCGGCTTTATGACCATGCCTTTTATGAGCCCGATCTCATATTTCACGGCGTTCGCTTTCGAAGCCTCGCCGACGCGCCAATTTGTCAGGCTGAACCTGGTGCCCATTACTATCTCGCGGCCGCTGGCAACGGAGACGCCTCCGACGCGCAGCCTCCTGGTCTCGTCAAGTCCGAGGACCTTCGCGTAATATATCCCTCTCTCCTGGGTCGCGAGCATCCCTTTTTCGTCCGGGATGATACCGGCAGATATCAGGTCTCTCCTCTCCCAGTCCTTCGCCCTGGTATACCTCCTGTACTCATCCTCGCTTATCGGGACCTTGGAGACAAGGCCGGGCAGGTCTTCAACCGAATCGTAATACCTCGTTATGTTCATCTCGTCGTCGACCTCGAGCGCGTTTAAATACCTGGCTATCAGATGGCCCTCGGCAAGCTCCCTGGAGGATTGGAACTGGGCCTTCGGGTCTTTCAGGTCGTCCCTGTTGGCTTCGGGGACATCGCTCTCGGATGAGAACTGCTTTACGATATTGTAATCCCCGTCTATTTCGAAAGCGTAATACGGCTTATACTCGCCGTCGAGGTCGAGGTTATACTTCGGGGCGATCCTCCACTTGATGCCCGTAGAGTCGTCCACATAGGCATACTCCGACTGCACCGCTTTCCTGGTCTTATCGGGAAGGTCCTGGAACTTCTTATATAATATCCTGTAATCCCTGTCTACGCCGATCACATCATAATCCCGGGACTGCGTATCCAGCACGCCGTTGAACCAGCCGTTATAGCTCGTCATCAGGACGGCTATGACCCTTTTTCTCGCGATACCCGCGTCCTTGTAGACCTGGTCGTAAAGGGCCTTGTAGTATACGATCGGCTTCCTCATCGACTCTTCCCTTGCGGCTTCCTGCTGTGCGATGAGTTCGGCCTCGGATATTATCTTCTCGGTTTCGGGGATCACTACCGCCTTGGCGGGCTTTATGACCTCTCCCGGCTCGCCCATCCATTTTGCGGTACCGCTAAGGGCATCACGCAGCTCGAAGCCCTCCAGCGAGAACGGATTATAACCAGCCAGCGGGAATGATGCCCACATTGCCGACATATCCGATTCCGCCTGCGGGGTCAACCAATTGTCGAATGAGAACCGCCTTATCCCTTTCTCCGACGCGTACGGCAAAGACGCAGATCTTCCGGTCCTCGCCGCCATCCTCCCGAGGCCATAGAGGTAGCGGCCCGCCTCTTCGATCAGTTTAGCCGAGTATTCGGCATCTCCCTTTTCGTTAGCATATTTCGCCATTACAAGATATGCCAATACCGCCTGGGATGTGAACTCGGGGCTTAAGACGGGCTTCCTGCCGGGCCTGCCAAATTTGTCGGTATAATCGAATCCCTCGAGGCCCTTTACCACGACGCCGGATGGATGGAGATAATCGACCTTTACTTTGGCCTCATCAAGGCTATCCAATATCCTGCGGCTGGTCCCGGCCCCCCCGAACTGCATCTCGCCTCCGGAATCCAGCAGCTCCGGGCCGAGTATTACTATCGCCAGCGCATTCGCGTCCGTGGCATATACGGGATTTACCTCGTCATTGGATGTACCTGCGGTAAAATAACCGGCTTCCTTATTGTACACGCCGCTTTCCGCGAGCCATTTCAGCACATCGGACGCGGCGGCCTTATATTTGTTCTCTTTGGTAATGCGGGAGAGCATGCTGAAAAGCGCATAGCAGTCGAGGTTCTCCTCGGTCGATTTCGCGTTATATTCCGGGTTGCCATGGAAGGGGCTCTTCCTTATGCCTCCGTCGCCCGTCTGGAGCTTAAGCAGGAAATCGGCGCGCCTGCCGGCAGCCGTAATCCACTTCTCGTCGCCGGTCAGTTGGTATTCCTTTACAAAACTTATGCCCCAGTATGCGTTGGGCCCGGCAGTTATCAGCGGGTCCTCGCTCAGACCGGTCCGCACGCTGAAACCGTTGGGTATCTCCCTTGTCTCGCCCCGGCTCCTAAACAACTCCGCGGTCTTCGACGATCGGTCTGTCAGGCCCGCCAGTACAAGGTTCTGGTGGACGACCGCCTGCACATACGCGTAGGACATATCGGAGAAAGGGTTCTTATGCCCGCTCTTAGATATTATAGTGGGGACCAGCCCGGTCTCCGGGTTGGTCCATTCCAATATGAAGGATACCAATTCCCCTGCATTTATCGCGGAATCCCGCTGCCTGGGATGGTCTAGCGGGTTCGCCGCGCGCGCAATGCCGGAGGCGCCGTGAAGGGCCTGCCTGCCGGCGGGACCCCGCACTTCCGCAGGACGGCGGTGGCACGAGCGCACCACGATGAACATGGCCGCAACCGCTATCAGCACAATCGCTATCTTCTTGCCGCTTTTGGTCATATCCCTGCTCATTTATCGACGAACGTTATATATGACTCGATGCCTTTCGCCGTATATCTTATCAGATAACGGTCCAATTCGTTCATGAATTTCATCATGCGATAGAACGCCTGGATCTTCCTTACCTTGACGTTAAGTATGGTCTCTTCCAGCTCCCTCTGCCTAACGAGGGCGGTGTCCCCTGTCGCCTCTTCTATCTTCATCTTCTCTGTCATTTCATCCTCAAGCGCCGACTCGTTCTTCTCGAAGTTCGCGTAGTCGGCCACAGCCATCTGGTAATCGGTAAACCTCCTCAACGCGTCCTGGACCACGAATTTCATATAGGACTCGGACCTCAGCGCCGTTATCTTCTCGGTTATGACCGCTATCCTCGCCCTGGTACCGGTGGTGGGGTCAAATATCTTATCGAGGGAATTTAACGAAAAGAACTCCGACAAGTTATCATAACGCGAGAAGGCGGCTTCATCCTTCGTCAGTAATCCCATGAAATCCGTAAGGTAGTTATACTCCAGGTTGAACGAGAGCTTCTTGATCTGTTTGGATATGGCTTCAGTATCAAGCCTTGCCGCGCTTATATTGAGTTCCGCACGCTTGAGCAGGTCATCCTGCAGCGGGCCCTGAAGGGCTTGCCTCGCCGATACGAGCTCACCCAATAGCCTCTCCTTGATCTCATAGTCTTCGGTAAGCGCTATGCGCTTGGTGGACTTATCGTATATTTTAGTGTTCACGACCGAGAACCGCGGGTCGAGGCCTCCAACGACTATGCCGAGGTTATTCCTGTGGCCCTCAGTGTACTTATTTATGTCTATATACTTCTGCAGCAGGCTTTCTACGAACTCCCTCTGCTTCAGCAAGTCCACATGCGCTATCGCTCCGGCCTTGAACAACTCATCCATGCCCGCCATGACCGTCTTCTGCTTTTCGTATTCCGCATTTACTTCCGAGGCCTCCGCGAGCGAGCCAAGGTAGCTCGAGTACGCATCCACGACCTTTATGATCAGGTCGAACCTCGCTTGCTCAAGGTCCTTTTCGGCAAGCTCAACCTTTCGGTTCTGCCTCTTGACCATATATTTATTCACGAGGGCACTATCAGCGGTCGCCGTGACACCCGTAGATTTGAGTTCTTTCTTCTTGATCCAACCCTGGTTGTCTACCCTGTAGTAATCCTCAATGACGTCGCCCTTTACCCTGACCGTCTTGTAATATTTGAGCGCCTCCTTCTCCAGTTTAAGGAGCTCTTCAAATTTCCTGACCTCGCGGCTATTCTGCAGGGCAAGGTCTATCGCTTCCTGCAATCCTGTCAGCAGTATCTTCTCGCCGCCCTCGGGCCCAAGGTCTTTTTCTACGAATAACATCTCCCTCGAGCAGAAATAATAGTTATCGTAGGCGGCCTCCTCATAGCTGTTTAACGCGACTATATAATCCAGCTTCGAATCGACCATCTGCCTCTTCGTCCTGCCGCCGAACCTGAAGAGTTCATCGGTCATCTTGTACTGGAATTCCATATTATCCCTTCTGTTACGCAGGTCATCAAGGAGCGCGTTCGATGAGTCATAAGCTGTTTTGACTGACAATTTTTCTTTTTCATAGTTTTCCATGCTCTTGATATATTCTATCTCGGACCTTATGCGGCTCCTCGACGCGTCGGACTCGGCCAACTTCTCTCCGCGGTCGCCCCAAGGCACGGAGACGCTTA
>JAQUSA010000135.1 GCA_028715315.1 Candidatus Omnitrophota bacterium
CCACCTCGTAAATAAAGGAGGAATCGCTCAATTCAAGTTTTTCCAGCGCGTCCCTGAGAAAAGTAAAATCCTTAGAGTTGACCGGATAGAGGCCGCAGAATACGAGCGGGCGGACCTTTTTGTATCCGGGCAGGGCGTCCGCGGCGGGTTTGCGGAAATCAGTGACCGTATCTCCGACGTTGACCTCTTTCGGGTCCTTGATATTGCACGTGATATAACCGACCTCTCCGCATGAAAGCTCCTCTATTGCGAACGGGGCCGGCTTGAAGACGCCCACCTCCTCAATGTCATAGACCCGCCCGGTACCCATCATCCTTACCTTCATTCCTTTCCTTAAGACGCCGTTTTTGAGCCTGATGAATATCACGACGCCCTTGAAAGTATCGAACGCTGAGTCGAAGACAAGCGCCTGGAGCGGGTTGCCGGCATCCCCTTTAGGCGGGGGGACGTTCTTAACGATGGAATCCACTATTTCGTCGACGCCGATGCCCGTTTTTGCGCTCGCCATGATAGGCTCGGCATCCGTGATATGCAGGGTCTCCCTGAGCTGCTGGCTTATCCTTTCGGGTTCCGCGCTCGCAAGGTCTATCTTATTGATTATCGGTATTATCGTGAGGCCGTGTTCGCGCGCGAGATAGAGGTTGGCGACTGTCTGTGCTTCGACTCCCTGGGATGCGTCGACGACCAGCAGCGCCCCCTCGCATGCCGCGAGCGCCTTGGAGACCTCGTACGTGAAGTCAACGTGGCCGGGAGTGTCTATGAGGTTTAGGATATATTCCTTGCCGTCCGCGTCGTGATGCACCAGCCTTACGGCTTTCGCCTTGATGGTGATGCCGCGTTCCCTCTCGAGGTCCATGCCGTCAAGCATCTGGTCATGGAAATCCCTCTGGGATATCGCGCCGGTCTTCAAAAGCAGCCTGTCGGCCAGCGTCGACTTGCCGTGGTCTATATGCGCGATTATGCAGAAATTGCGGATCGACGATATATCCATTATTTGATGCTTTTTGACATTTTGTCGACGATATTTATCAGTCCCTTGGCTTCCTTATCGGAGTGGGCCTCGCTGTATACCCTCAGGATCGGCTCTGTGCCGGACGGCCTTATGAGCAGCCAGCTTTCGTCGTCGAATATGAACTTCAGGCCGTCGTAGGTTTTTATGTCGACCACCTTCCGCCTGAAGATCTTCCTGGCATTACGCTGGAGTTTAGAGAACAACTCCTTGACGACCTTCTCCCTGGTCTTAAGCGGTATCTCGACGTCCTCCCTGTGGTACCTGAATTTCCCGAACCTCTTTTCCATATCCCCGATCAGCGCGAGTATCGGCTTCCTCTCCTGCTGCATCATCTCGACAAGCAGCAGCCCTGTAAGGATGCCGTCCCTCTCGGGAATGTAGTTCTTGACGCCTATGCCACCGGATTCTTCCCCTCCGACTAGGACATTGTCCGTCTGCATCAGTTTTGCTATATGCTTGAAGCCGACGGGCGTCTCAAAGAACTTAAGGTTGTAATGCTTCGCTATCTTGTTCATCAGCATAGGCCCGGCGATGTTCTTGACCAGCGCGCCCCTCCAGTGCCTGTTCTCAATGAAGTGCAGCGCAATCAGGCACATTATCTCTCCGGGTGTTATGAACCTGCCGCCCGGCGCGGCGGCTCCTACCCTGTCCGCGTCGCCGTCGGTGGCTATCCCGATATCGTAGTGCCCCTTTTTCATCTCGGCCATGAATTTCGGCATGTTATGGGGCAACGGCTCCGGTTTTAAACCCTCGAATGTGGGGTTCGGTTCGGAGTTCATCACGACTATCGGCACTTTCGTCCCCTTCAGTACCTCGGCATGGTAACCGTTGCCGGCGCCGTGCATCGCCTCGGCCAGGACCTTTATATTGCAGTTCTTCAACAGGTCGAGGTCAAGGTATTTCCTGACGGCCTCGATATATCTCGGCATCGGGTTGATCATCTCGATCCTTCCGGACTTGACCGCTTCCGCAAGCGGGACCGTCTTTACCTTGCTCTTATAAAGGAAAGATTCGACCTTATGGGTCACAGTCTGGTCTGCCGGCGAACCCTTAGGGGTCTTTATCTTCAGTCCGCTGAAGCGCCCGGGGTTATGGCTTGCCGTTATGATAAGGCCGCCGTTCAGGCCCATATGGCGGATGTTATAGCTTGTCGTAGGGGTGGGCGAAGGCCTGTCGGAAAGGTACACCTTGATACCGTTGGCCGCGAGGACCTCGGCGACCGCCTGGGCGAATTTATCTGAGATGAAACGGGTATCATAGCCGATGATGATCCCGCGCCTCGCCTTGAACTCGTCGTTAAAATACTCGGCGCAGGCCTGCGCGACGATACGGAGGTTGTCGAACGTGAAGTCGTCCGCTATCAATCCCCTCCATCCGTCCGTGCCGAACTTGATGACATCTGCCTTTTGCGTGGTCTTTCCAGCCATTTCAGGTCTCCTTTGGTTGCGCTCCCTCACCCGATGTTAAGCGCTTTAGAGATCTCTTTTTCCTGCGACTTATCGATCGTGCCTATCAGTGCCATGTTAAGGCGGGAATTTTCAATTATTCTTTTCGCGGCGCGTTTTACGTCGTCCGGGGTCAGGCTCGCAATCTTCTGTACGACCTCCTGCGGCGTCGGTATATCCCCTTTGGACGAGAGATGCTCGCCCATCCAAAGCATCTGGTCGATCGTGTCCTCGAGCCCGAGGAGCATCTGCCCCCTATAAAACTCGCGGGCGCGCTCGAATTCCCCCTTGCCTATATCTTTCGTCCTTATCCTGTTAAGCTCCCTCATTATTATGTCGAGCGTCTTGGCGATGTTCCTGTTATCGAGCCCGGCTGATACGATAAAGGCTCCCGTATCGTGTAATTTCTTTACGGAAGTTCCTATCTCGTACGCGAGGCCTTTCTTCTCCCTTACCTCACGGAACAGCCTGCTCGACATATTGCCTCCGAGTATTATATGCAGGAGCGTAAGGGCGTACCTGTCGGGATCGTTCCTTCCGAAGGCGCGCAAGCCTATGGCCATATGCGCCTGCTCGGTCTTCTTGGACAATATCTTAAGCATCGGCCTTCTCTGCGCATCATCCGCTTTCTTAAAGGAGGCCCTGTTGCCGTCTTTTGCGCATCCGAAATATTTATCGCAGCACGAGAATAGTTCCGCCGTATCGAGGTTACCGCACGCGGAGATCACGACATTGCGCGGATTATAATATTTCCTCTTGTATCCGTAGATATCGTCGCGCGTCATGGAGGTAACGGTTTCCAGGGTCCCGGCAAGGTTCCTTCCGAGCGCCTGCTCAGGCCAGAGCAATTCCATCAGCAGGTCGTGGACATGATGGTTAGGCAGGTCCACATAAAGCTTTATCTCTTCCTTTATCACATGACGTTCTTTTTTGATATCTCCGGGAGAGAACCTGGCGTTGAAAACCATATCGGAAAG
>JAQUSA010000016.1 GCA_028715315.1 Candidatus Omnitrophota bacterium
GGGAATTTCCCGTTCTCCACGTCTTCCCTGTACCTCTTGAAAGCGTTGGATAACTGCGGCCAGAGGTCCGCGTATTTCTTCACGAATTTCGGGGTGAACCTGTCGAACATCCCTATCATATCGTTGGTAACGAGGACCTGCCCGTCGCAATGCGGCCCCGCGCCGATGCCTATCGTCGGTATCTCGAGCTTCCCGCTGATCATCTCCGCGAGCTTGTCCGGGACGCACTCGAGCACTATCGCGAAACATCCGGCCTTCTCGAGGGCAAGCGCCGAATCGACCAGTTTCCGGGCGCTCTTCGCGTCCTTGCCCTGGACCCTGAACCCGCCGAGCTGCGTCGCCGTCTGCGGCGTAAGCCCTATATGCCCGAGGACGGGGATACCGGACCTTACGAGCGACTTCACGGTATCGGCCATCTCCGCGCCGCCTTCGATCTTGACCGCGCCGCAGCCGCCTTCCTTAATGAACCTGCCGGCGTTGCGGATGGTCTCTTTATCCCCGATATTATATGTCATGAAAGGCATGTCGCCTATGAGCAGCGCGTATTTGACGCCGCGCCTGGCGGCCTTGGAATGGTGCACCATCTCGTCCATAGTGACGGGTATGGTCGACTCGTAGCCGAGGACGGTCATCGCGAGCGAATCTCCCACCAGTATCATATCCATGCCCGCCTCGTCTATAAGACGGCCGGACGGGTAGTCGTAAGCGGTAAGCATCGTTATCTTCCTGCCTTCCTGCTTTTTCCTGAGGATATCGGGAATAGTGACCTTCCTGCGCTCCATATGCATCACGACCTTTCTTTCATGAGCGACTTGACTATATTGACCGCTTCTATCGCGTCGCGCGCGTATGCCGACGCACCGATCTCCTTCGCGAACGCCTCCGTCACTACGGCGCCGCCGACTATCGTCTTGAAGTTAAGGCCCCTCTTCTTCAACTCCTTTATGACGCGCTCCATCTGTATCATCGTCGTGGTCATCAGCGCGCTGAGGCCTATTATGTCGGCCTTGACCTTTACGGCTTCTTTTATGATGGCATCCGCGGAGACCCCCCTGCCGAGGTCGTATATCCTGTAACCGTGGTTCTCGAGGACCGATATCACGATATTCTTGCCGATGTCGTGGATGTCGCCCTCTACGGTGGCTATCACGATGGTCCCCTTGTCCTCCCGGTCCCCGGGCTTTATCTCTTTCTTCAGCCGTCCGAACGCACGCTGGACAGACTCCGCCGACAGTATCACCTGCGGCAGGAAATACTCCCTCTTCCCGAATTTCTGTCCGACTATCTCAAGCGCAGGTATGAGTATCTTGCTGTTTATCTCGAGAGGCACAATTCCCTGCGCGAGCGCCTCCTCCACGTATCCGGAGATGTTATCTTTATCTCCGTAAAGGACCGCTTCCCTTAGGCGCGTCCTGACGTCCTTGGCAGCCGCCCCTTCGCGTGACGCGGACAGCCCGTCCGCGGACAGCTTTTTCCTGACGGCTTCCGCCGCGGGGCTTAACGCGTCCTTGAGGAATTTCTTTATCCCCGCATCGGTGGTCGCCCTTTTCTTCTTCTGCTTGGCGACCCAGAACATATTATCATCGCTCGGGTTGATTATGGCCAGGTCGAGCCCGAAGGCCAGCGCAAGGCCAAAGAAGTCCGCGTTAATCTTCCTCCTGTTCGGAAGCCCGAACGAGACGTTGCTTACTCCAAGTGATGACGGGAAACCTTTCTTCTTGAGCCCTTTTATCGCCTTCAGAGTCTCTGCCGCCTGTTCCGGCTTTGCCGATATGGCCAGGGTCAGCGGGTCGACGATAATGTCTTCCCTGCGTATTCCGAGCGCCATCGCCTTCCTGATCACGCCTTCGGCTATCTTAATGCGGGCTTTGGTGTCCTTCGGTATGCCGCGATTATCCAGCGCCAGCACGAGGACCGCCGCGCCGTATTTTTTCGCCAGCGGAAGGATAGAATTTATCTTATCCTTTTCACCGTTGACCGAGTTGATCAGGGGCTTTCCCGCGACTTCCTTGAGCGCGGCTTCCACGGCAAAAGGATTAGCGCTATCTATGGAAATAGGCGCTTCGCTGACCCCCTGGACCGCCTCGACGGCAGGACCGATAGTATCCTGTTCGCGGGTCCCCGGCACGCCCACGTTCACGTCCAGGATATCGGCGCCTTTCCTGCTCTGTTCTATTGCCTCGCGCCTGATTATGATATTCTTGCCCTGCCTGATCTCCTCCTGGAGGTCCTTCTTGCCGGTAGGGTTTATCCTCTCTCCGATGATAAGCGGCCTCGTCTTGGCGCCGAGTTCGACGACCTTGGTCCGTGACGATAGCCTGAAGGCCGGTATATACTTCCTTTTTGCGGGTTTCTTTTTAGACAGGGCAGACCTTATCTCTTTTATGTGTTCCGGCGTCGTGCCGCAGCAGCCGCCTATCACATTGACTCCGAGCCCGGCGAACGTAACCGCGTACTTTGCGAAAGCTTTAGGGCTCTCGGGGAAATAGGTCTTTCCGTTGCGCAGTTCCGGCAGGCCCGCGTTGGGCTGGCACGATATGAACCCGTCGGTGCCCGAGGATATCTCCCTTACCGCTTTTATCAGCTCTTTAGGCCCGGTGGAACAGTTGGTGCCGATTATATCCGCGCCGAGAGAATTCATCAAGACCGCGAAGGCCGCCGGCGTAGTGCCGTAGGTGCTGCGCTCTCCGCCTTCGAAAGTCATCTGCGCCTGTACCGGTATCCCGCCGATCTCCTTCGCCGCTATCACAGCGGCCTTGAGCTCCTTGATGTCCGCGAATGTCTCCAGTATGATAAGGTCGCATCCGCCTTCCTTCAGTTTCCTTATCTGGTCCTCAAAGGCCTTGACCGCCTCATCAAACGACAGGTCCCCCAGCGGGGTAACCTGCCTGTCCAGGGGCCCTACCGAACCCGCGACATATATCTTCCTTGAAGCGCACGCAGACGCAGCCGAACATGCAATGCGCGCAGCCTCATAATTTATCCTGTCGGCGTCATTTTCGAGACCGTAGGCGGCAAGCTTGATCTTGCTCGCGCCGAATGAATTGGTCTCGATGATATCTGCGCCGGCATTTATATAGTCCCTGTGTATATTCCTTATGACTTTGGGGTTAGATATGTTGAGCTCTTCCGGGCAGGCTCCCGCCTTCAGCGCTCCTGTCTCCTGCAGGACCGTGCCGAGGGCGCCGTCGTATATCAGTATCTCATTTTTTAGCCTTGCTAATATTCCCTTCATATACCTTCCTTACAGGCTTGTCGCCGGACTTCACGAGCCCTATGCACGCCGTCACGGATTTCTCCGGAACCATAATATAGCTCTTCGTCGCCCTGACGCCTATCTTAGAGGCCTTAAGCGCCTTCAATAACTTCCCCTGGTCGAATACCGTCCAGTCCCCGTATCCGGGGCTGAAACGCGTCACCGTAGAAAAACCTTCGGCACGCGCGTTCTTCGTTACTATGGCGTCTATCCGGTCCGCCAGGGCTTCAACAGCCTCGGAACCGACGGCGTCAAGCACAGTCGCAGACGCTATCTCGCCCCTCTTTACGTACGCGTTTACCCTGTCAACGAGCTCCCCGCCTATCGTGCAGGCGAAGAGCGCCGCCTTTGACGCGTCCTTAAGGTGTTTCGACAGCGACGCGCTCTTTACCGCGAATTTCGACGAGACGAACCTTACCGTGCCACCCCTGGCGCTTACGTCGAATACCGCGAAGACGGCCTTCGGCTCTATCAGCGAATACCCCTCATCGATAATGCCGGCGATGAAGGACAGTATCTTCTTATCCGCCCTGGTCTTGTACTTCGCGAACTTAAGACGTGACAGGACGAGTTCCGGCGGTATCTTTATTGGGATGTTCTTCAGAAAGACGATCTCAGGTCTCCTAGAGCCCGGCCTTATCCAATATCTGCGGGACGAGTTTGTTCCACCCTAACGACATTATATGCACGCCCTGGACCAGGCCCTTCAGTTCTTTTATCGTGCGCGCTGCGATCTCCGCGGCCTTCTGCTGCCTGTCGGCGGCGCCTTCGATCTCTTCGATGAGCCCGTCCGGCACGAAAATCCCGGCGACGTTCTTGTTCATGAAACGCGCCATCTCCGGCGATTTTATTAGTATTATACCGGCGATGATGCATGTATTGAAATGCTTCACTTTTTCCGCGAACTTCGCGAACGCCTCCACGTCATATACGCCCTGCGTCTGGAAGAACTCCGCGCCCGCGTTTATCTTCTTCTCGAATTTTATAAGCTCCGGCTCGACGGGATCGGCTCCCGGGTTCACTACGGCTCCTATGCAAAATCTCGGAGCGCCCTTCAGCTCCTTGCCTGCCAGGTCCCTGCCTGCTTCCAGTATCCGCAATGCCCCGATAAGCTGCACGGAATCCAGGTCAAAGACCGGTTTCGCTTCCGGGTGGTCCCCGCGCACAGGGTGGTCGCCCGTAAGGACAAGGATGTTCTCTATGCCCAATACCGCCGCGGAGAGCGCGTCGGACTGAAGCGCTATCCTGTTGCGGTCGCGGCATGTCAGCTGGTATACGGGCTCGATGCCTTTTTCTTTAAGAAGGCATGATACGGCGAGAGAACCGAGCCTCATTACCGCGCTCTGCGAGTCGGTCACGTTTATCGCGTCGATCCTGGATTTCAGCAATTCCGCTTCTTCCATCTGCGACTTTACGTCTATGCCTTTCGGCGGGCCTATCTCGGCCGTTACGATGAATTTTCCGTTCTTTATTTTTTCTTTTAAGGTCATCATTGCCTCTTCCTGACAGCGTCGACCGTGATCTTACGCGGCCTGACTGACTTCGAATGGTCCTTTGGCGGCAGGACTTTTTTCATCTTATCAAGGTTCCCGGTATCCCTGAGCCTGTTATATATCAATAGCCACCCGCAATCTATCTCGGGGCTTACCTCGCATTTTCCGTCCTTGACTCCCCCGCACGGGCCGTTCTGGAGCCCCTTCGGGCACAACGCGTTCGGGCAGTAGCCGCCCGTTACGAATAACGTGCAGTCACCGCAAAGCGCGCATACCTCGTTGAATTTCCCCGCCCTCTCGGACTGCCCGAGAAAGAGGGTATCGTTCGCGGGCACGACGCTCATGCCCGTCCCGAGGGATACCGTATGGGCGCCGTCGCCGCAGCTCATCAGGAGCAGGACCTGCGACCCGGAAAGCTCATCCTTGCTGTCGCGCGCGCGCTTCCTTACTTCAAGCAGGTTGCACGGCGTGTCCCATACCTCCGCGGCGGCCACCTTCTTGCCGTTGGCCTCGAGGAAATCCTTCATCTTCCTCACCTCGTCCTCTCCGCCCGTCTTGCACACCGTCGCGCACTGCGTACAGCCTATTATGAATACCCTCTCGACTTTCTCGAGGCATTTCATTATATCTTCGGCCTTTTTCTGTTTTGTGATTATCATTTCTTCATCTGCTCCTTGAAGAGCGCGATGCAATTGCACATCGACATTATGACCGTCAGCGGCCCGACTCCGCCCGGTACGGGCGTCAGGAAACCGGCCCTTTTCCTGGCCGCTTCAAATTCCACGTCGCCGACTATCCTGCCGCCAACCTTCGTTATGCCGACATCGACGACCACCGCGCCGCGTTTTATCCAACTGCCCTTTATGAGGTCCGGCTTGCCAACCGCGGAGACGAGTATCTCGGCCCGCGCTATATGCTCTTTCAGCTTACCGCGCTCCGCGGTGCCTATGTGGCAGACCGTTACGGTCGCCAGCTTATCCAGCAGGGACATCGCGATGGGCTTCCCTACGAGTTCGCCGTGCCCCACCACGACAGCTTCCCTGCCGAAAAGGCTTATGCCGGTGGACCTTATCATCTCCATGACGGCTGACGCGGTCGGGTTCACCCTCTCGACGTTCTTCGCCGGGTCTATATAATATATCGTCTGTTTCAGGTTTATCGTTTTAGGCACGGGCAGCCCGAGCATTATCGCGGTCGTGGACTTGTCCCTGTTCAGCTTCTTGATCACGCGGATAAGCTCGTCGTGCGATACGGAATTGCTCAGGCGGATCTTCCTGTACTTTATTCCGAGCTCCTTAGCGAGTTTCTCCTGCGAATTTATATATATCGTCGCGGGCTTATGCCCGCCGACCTGTATGACGGAGAGCATCGGCGCCTTGCCGTATTTTTTCCTTATGGCGGACACCTCGCGCCTTATCTGAGCCTTAAGTTTCGACGCGAGCTCGCGTCCGTTAAGCATCCTTGCTTTCATCTAACGGCCCATCCATTTCCTGTTCAATTTTACGAGGTTATCGGCGGCCTGCGCGGAAGCTTTCAGCAACAGCTCCGCGGCATATAGGTCGCCCATCAGGTTCCTGTTGCCTATCTTCCTCAGCCTCGGGCAGAATTTCAGCCCGGCAGAGGAAAGTTTCGCGATCTCAGATACGCATAACGTGGCCTTCTTTATCGCGGCCTTGCTCTTCGTCCTGGCATATTCATCATATGCCCTGGCGTCCCTTTCAACGTATGAACTGAGCCTCTTCACGAGAGTCTCGGCCTTCCCGAGTATGTTCTTCGCGTCCCTTTCGTATACCCTGTACCTCTTCTTGCCTATCGTGAAATTCGCGACCTTCATCAATAGCGCAGCCCCGAGGGCACCGGCCAAAGCGGCCGCCGCCCCTCCGCCCGGGACAGGTTTCCCTTGCCCGAGCGCCTTGATAAATGCATCGATCCTGTTCCTGTCGGATATCATCATTTAAAATAACCCCGATATGTTGCCGTCGTTGTCTATATCCACCCGCTCCGCGAGCGGCACTTTCGGCATGCCGGGCATCAGGTTCATCTCGCCCGTAAGCGCAACGAGAAAACCCGCGCCTGCGGAGACCTTTACCTCTTTTACCTTCAGCCGCCAGCCCGCCGGCGCCCCCTTTATCTTAGGGTCGTCCGTGAACGAAAGGTGGGTCCTCGCCATGTTCACGGGCAGCTCGTCATATCCGTTCTCGGTAAGGAATGCTATATCGTCCTCGGAAGTCCCGACATATGCGACGCCTTCCGCGCCGTAAACCTCGATAGCTATCTTCTCTATCTTTTCCTTTATCGTGAGGCTCAGTTCATATAACGGCCTGAACCTTGACGGGTGCTCCTGCATCGTCGATATCACCGACTGCGCGAGCTTCTCTCCGCCCTCGCCGCCCTTAGCGACCACCTCGGTTATCTCCGCGAGCACGCCTTTGCTCCTGCACGACTCCTTTATCCTGTTGAGCTCGTTATCGGTATCGAACGGGAACCTGTTTATCGCGACGACGGGCCATATGCCGAACTTCTTTACGTTTTCTATATGCCTCTCGAGGTTGCATAGCCCGTTATTGAGCGCGACCAGGTCCTCTTTTTCTATCTGGTCGTCCGGCAGGCCTCCGTGGGACTTCAATGCCCTCGCGCTTACCACTATCACGGCGCAATCGGGCCTGAACCTGCCCTGCCTCGTGACGACATCGCAGAACTTCTCTAACCCGAGGTCGGTCCCGAACCCTGTCTCGACGACCGCGTAATCCGCGAGCTTAAGCGCCATCTGCGTGGCCAGTATGCTGTTGGTGCCGTGCGCGATATTCCCGAACGGCCCCATATGTATCAATGCGGGCTGGCCTTCCAGCGTCTGCGCCATATTCGGCTTTATCGCTTCCTTCAATATCGCCGCCATCGCGCCGACGACCTTCATCTCGGAGGCGGTGACCGGACGGCCCTTATTGGTGAACGCGACTATCATCTTCCCGAGCCGTTCCTTCAGGTCCTTATACCCGGTAGTTAGCGCAAGGCACGCCATGACCTCGGAGGCGGCCGTTATATCGAACCCGTCGCGCCTCTTTACGGCTCCCTCCGCCATGCCTACCTGTATCTCGCGCAGGCTCCTGTCGCAAAGGTCTATCGTCCTGCGCCATATAATACGCTTAGGGTCTATCTTGAGATCGTTGCCCCTCGCGATATGGTTGTCTATTATTGCGCTCAAAAGATTATGGGCCGCCGTCACGGCGTTTATATCGCCCGTGAAGTGCAGGTTGATGTCTTCCATGGGAAGCACCTGCGCGTATCCGCCGCCGCAGCCGCCTCCCTTAAGGCCCAGGGCGGGCCCCAATGACGGCTCGCGCAGGCAGAGGATCACGCGTTTCTTGAGCCGCCCGAGCGCCTGCGTCAGGCCGATCGAAACACAGGTCTTTCCCTCACCGTGTTTTGTCGGGGTTATTGCGGTAACAAGCACCAGTTTGCCGTCGGGGCGCGCCTTCAGCCTCTCGAGGACACCCAGTACAACCTTGGCCTTGAAATTACCGTAAAGCTCAAGCTCGTCGGCGTTTAAGCCCGCTTTTGTCGCAACCCCAACAATTTGCTTGGGATGCGTAAGCTTTGCGATCTCCGATGTCGAATGAGGTTTTTTAGCGAACATAGTAAATATTCATTATAGGGAAATAACCGGGATTTTGCAATAGCATTTACTTGATGGCGAATGACGCGATATTCGTGAATTTCGCCTTGACCCAGACTACGGCGTCTTCTCCTTCTATCGCATAACGGAAATCTGCGTCTTCCTTCAGGGGTTTCCCGTTCATCCTTACCGAGACCGGGTATTTGCCCCAGTTCTTTATTATGAAGACGGGATTTACGGCCACCGAGGAGACGATCTTAGGGAAAAGCGTGAACTGGCAACCGTGCTTCAAGCTGTCAGTCTCGAATACCAGCGCCCTCTGGTAGAGGTCGTTCTTTATGAACTTCGCTTCGTCGGTGATCATATTGACATCGCTCGGGTTGAGCCATGACGCGGTCCTGTCGCGGAGGTCGCGGTCATCCCAGGGCTTGCTTACGCCGACGAGCATCGCCCATGTCACGGGGCCTTTCGCCTTCGGATGGCCGGATATGGGCAGAAGCGACACATGCCCCGGCTCGCGAAGATACCTGCCGTTCGTCTTGCCGGGTTCCTCGTACGGCATCTTGCTGATCGGCCAATGCGAGAATACGAAAAAATCCCCCTCGTACTCGCCGCTACCCCTCAGTTCGAACGCCCAATTCTCCCCGTAATGCCCCCACCATTTTTTGAAGGGTTCCGGGAACGTCATCTCCGACACTTCCTCGCCCTGCGCGAAGACCTCGTATACCGCCGGCCTGTCCTTAAGGTTCACGCGGCATATGGCCTCCGGCCAGTTCTTGGATGTCTCGTCGAGTTTAGATACCTGGGAGTTTTTGTTCAGGTACCATGTATATTCGATCTTGTCGCCCTGGACATTAAATACCGAGACCGCCTTAGGGTCTATGACCTCGGACGGTTTTATCCCGCCCCGCTTGACCACCGCGAGCTCGGATATCTCGTTCCAGTCCGTCTCGTATTTCGTCGTGATCGCGGGCGTATATGTGACCTTCCTCACGCCTACACCGTCGGGATAGAACGTGTACCATTCATCGGCATAAGGCCTTTCCGCCTGGTCGAGGCCCCACCACTTGTATTCCGGGTCAGCCAGCATGTATCTCCAGTGGACTATCACGCGGGCCTTGTTAGATTCCACGATATCGGCTTTAGACCACCGCAATAGCCTGTCGCCCATCGGTTCGCAGCAGCCTTCCGTGCCTCCGCCCCATATCTCCACAAACTCGTAATAAACCGCGCATTTGTCGTCTATGTGCCACCACGGGATATATTCGGCCTCGCTCCAGAAGACGAACTTCGCCTTTTCATAATACGGGAACTCCTTATCGAACGAGACGATCACGGCTTCTCCTGAAATGCCCGAAAACACATAATCGCGCCGGACCGCGCCGAAGCCGGGATCCTTGCCGGGCAACTCATCCGAAGGGGTCAGCATGACCATCGGCCGGATGAAGGTCGCCTTCGAGAGCGACTGCCCGTCCGATTTCACATACGGATAGAAATAGTTCTGGGCATTACCCGGGTCCGGCAGCGTGGAAAATTCCATCCAGCCCTCGAGCTTCTTTCCGTCGACCTCCCTCTCGTACTTGTAATAAAAATGCAGGCACGCGGCCTTCTCGTCCCTGATTATCCGGAACGCCTTTGCGTCGTAACCGAAGGACGCGTTATTGAGGAGGAATTCGAACCGCGGGTTACCCCCGGAATTCTGCCGGAGAAGGTCCTGCCCGTCCCTTATCGCGAATACCCTCACGGTCTTGTCGCCGCGCTTGTCAACCTTGCGTTCGATGCCCACGAAATTAGCGGGATCCGGTTTGCCCCCGAGGTCCCTGAAAAGTATGATGCCGCATATGCCGTCCTCCGGCTTTATCTCGGCCTGAGCGTCAAAATTCCCGCCGAACTTGCTCGGGTTATATATCCCGAAAGCTCCGGCCCTGTCGAGCGAGAGAGAGACGCCCTCCTCGTTCTCCGAGATGATGCCTCCCTGGGTCGCGGAACCGAAATAGTAGGGCTCCCATTTATTCCCCTCTTCGGGGAAGCATGCCCCATGGGCCAGGCACACTGCCAGCGCCGCTGCGGCAATAATACCCTTCATACTTGTCATATGCTTTTTTTCGCCTCGCGTAACCGCAGTTGCCCGCATGCCGCGTCGATATCCGCGCCGCGCTGCGACCTTACGGTGGAGTTGACACCGCCCCTTTCCAGCACATCCTGGAAGGCTTTGACCTCTTTAAAGGACGGCGGCGAGAACTTGAAATCCGAGACCGCGTTGAACGGGATCAGGTTTACTTTACAGTTCATATTCTTGAGCAATTTAACGAGGTTCTGGGCGTCGGTCGTCGAGGAGTTGACGTCCCTAATGAGGATGTATTCGAATGTTATTATCCTGCCTTTTTCCTTCGTGTACTCCCTGCATACGGACATGAGTTTATCCAGGAGGTATACGTTATTTATAGGCATGAGCCTCGATCGCGTCTTGTCGTCCGCCGCGTGCAGCGAGACCGAAAGCTCGAACTGCTCCTTCTCCTGCATATATCTCCTGATGCCGGGAATATGCCCCGCGGTCGATACGGTTATCTTCCTCGCTCCGATCCCGAGCCCGAGCGGGGAATTCATGATCTCCACGGCCTTGATGACGTTATCGTAATTAGACAGCGGTTCGCCGGTGCCCATCATAACCACGTTCGTAATCCTCTTGCCCTTGCGGAACAGGTCGGACTGTATCGCGAGCGCCTGGGCGAGTATCTCGCCGCAGGTAAGGTCCCTCTTGAAACCCGCGAGCCCGCTCGCGCAGAAATAACACCCGTACGCGCATCCGACCTGCGACGAAAGGCATATGGTCTGGCGGCTCGCCCCGCCCGCGGGGTCCTTGGCGGGGATCAACACGGATTCGACCGTCTCCCCGTCCCGGAGCTCAAAGAGGTATTTGCACGTCCCGTCCGATTTAGACATCTGCATGCTTGCCAGGCTGACGCCCGATATCTCGTACTTATTCGCCAGGTAATCGCGCACCTTCGCAGGCAGGTCCGTCATATCCGCGAAGGACTTCGCGCCCTTTTTGTATATCCATTCGAAGACCTGTTCCGCCCTGTATGCCGGTTCGTTAAGGCTCTTGAACTTGGCATAGAGCGCGGGAAGCGAAAGGTCTTTTATGTCCTCTTTTTTATCGGCCATCATTATTCCACTTTAAACGACCTGTTTGCGACGGCGACATTGCCGTAACCGTCGTTCACGATGAGATAGAGCCTGTACAGCCCCTTCTTACCCGGAGCCGTCATCCTGAAGCTTGTGCCTTCGCAGTCTATCTTCACGTCCACTTCCTTATTGACGTAGTACTCAAGGATGCCTTCCTGCGCCGTCGAGACCATGAACTGGTAATCGAGCGGGTTGCTGTCGTTATCGGAGGCTTCCGCGAAGATATCAACCTTCTCGCCGGGCGCTATGCCCTTGGTCTTGGTAAGTTTCAACGTGACGATCCTGGGAGGAAGGTTTGAAGGCTTGCTGCCGGTATAGATCTTATAGACCTCCCAGAACGCCGGGCGCTTGAACAACTTGTAATTGATATTCCACCAGGTCATCGATTCCTGGGTCGTCTCCCCAAGATGGAAGACGAACCCTCCGAGATCGTATCCCTTGAACCCCATTATGTCGTTGGTCATGTTCCTGTATAGCGCCGCCTTGCCCTGGTCGGGCTCGTCCTGCGAGGCGCCGTTCGCGTCCTTCTTGGCGTCCCACGGGCCGTGCGGGCCGTACTCCGTCACGCAATAAGGGATATCGAGGCCCGACTTGTCCCACTTGCTGTGCGACATCCTGACGCTCCCGTAGATGTTCATGCCGAAGATGTCAAGGCTCGGGACATATTTGATGATATACGGAAGCGCGGTGGTATCCGCGGATGTGTATATTACCGGATGCGCCGGGTCGAGCCGGTGGACCAGCTTTATCATCTCCTCGAGGAATTTGGAAAGCTCTACGCGCTCTTCCTCGTCCTTCGTGAAGAATATCGCCTCATTCCCTACATTCCACATGAGCAGCGCTGGGTGGCCCTTGAACTTGTTTACGTAATCTTCGATCTCTTTCTTCTTATTCTTCTTGAAATCGTTATCTCCGATATAGGTATATTTTCCGTCGTCCTTCACGAAATTGATCCAGATGCCCGCGTCCACCATAAGGCCGTACTTATACGCGGTATCAAAATATTCCTGCGTCCCCTGGTCTGTTCCCCATGTGCGGACCGCGTTAGCGCCGAGCTCCTGCGCCATCTTAAGGTAATCCTCTCCGTACTTGCCCTTCATATTCCCTACGCCGACACCCTTTATGTAAAAGGGCTTGCCGTTGACCTCGAGGGACCAG
>JAQUSA010000136.1 GCA_028715315.1 Candidatus Omnitrophota bacterium
AAAGACAGCTGGTTCCTGGGCAGAATTTACCATGCGTGACGGCAGGATAGGGATCGTCAGGATAATCGCCCGCCTCAATGTCGGAGGGCCGGCGATACATACGATACTCCTGACAAAGGAACTTAACGACGGGCGTTTCAGGTCCGTCCTCGTCTCCGGCTCCGTAGAAGGCGGGGACAAGGAGATGGATTATCTTGCCGAGGAGAAGGGCGTAAAGCCCGTGGTCGTACCCGAGATGGCAAGGAGGATCAATCCCCTCAAGGATCTCTCCGCGTTCCTCAAGATCCTGCACATAATCATGAGGGAGAGGCCCGAAATCGTGCATACCCATACGGCCAAGGCAGGCGGCCTTGGCAGGGCGGCCGCGGTGCTCGCCGGTGTGCCTGTCAGGATCCACACGTTCCACGGCCATATATTCGACAATTATTTCAGCAGGCCGCAGGCGACGGCCATAATACTCATCGAGAGGTTCCTGGCGCTGTTCTCAAAATATATCATAGTCGTAAGCGAGGCGCAGAAGGATGAGATAGTCAATAAGTACAAGATAGCGGGAGAGGGGAAGGTAAGGGTCGTGCCATTGGGGCTGGAACTGGACAGGTTCTCATCGATAGCCGAAAGGGACGGCAGGCTAAGGGGCGAGCTGGGCATAGGCGATGGCTGCGTCCTGATAGGGATAATCGGAAGGCTTGTCCCCGTCAAGAACCACAGGATGTTCCTGGACGCCTGCAAGAAGTTATTCGATATGGCAGGCGGGCTTGACATCAGGTGCGTCATCATAGGCGGCGGGGAGGAGAAGGAAGGGCTGGAAAGATACGCGAACGAACTCGGTATCCGCGACAGGGTCGTTTTTGCCGGATGGAAAAAGGAGATGGCCGGCGTGTATGCGGACCTGGATATTGTAGCGCTGACCTCGCTTAACGAGGGAACGCCGGTGGCTTTGATCGAAGCCCTTGCCTCGGGCCGGCCGGTAGCCTCTACGGATGTCGGCGGGGTCAGGGATGTGGTCGATGACGGGGTGAACGGGTATCTTGTCCCCTCAGGAGACTCATCCGCCTTCGCAAAGCGGCTTTTAGAGCTGTGCGGCGACTCCCGGAAGAGGGCCGCATTCGGGGCCAACGGCAGGGCTAAGGTGACAGGCGTATACTCCAAGGAACGCCTCGCCGGGGACATGAGGTCCCTTTACGAAGAAGCGCTCCGCAGGTAGGAATTGGCATGTTGCAATATGACGCAAAATAAATTATAATAAAGCCCTAAAAAAAGGAGTTGAAACGTGCATTATCTCATAACGGGCGGGTCCGGATTTATCGGTTCCCATCTCTCAGACAAGCTGTTAGCCGATGGGCACAGGGTGACCGTACTCGATAACCTGTCTACCGGAAAGATCGAGAACGTCAGGCACCTTGAGGGCAACGACAGGTTCAAGCTGGTTGTCGGCACGATACTTAACGAAACACTGGTAGATAAGCTTGCCGAGCGCTGCGACGCGATATTCCACCTGGCCGCCGCCGTCGGTGTGGAACTCATAGTGAACCATCCGCTTGAATCCCTCACGACGAACATAAAGGGAAGCGAGATAGTGCTCGAGATGGCCTACCGCTACCATAAGAAGGTGCTTATAACCTCCACTTCCGAGATATACGGAAAGAACACGCAGGGCCCCCTGACGGAAGACCAGGACAGGATACTGGGTTCACCGTTAAAATCGCGCTGGAGCTATTCCACGGCAAAGGCAGTCGACGAGATACTCGCGTACGTATACTGGAAAGAGAAGAAGGTACCGACGACGATAGTCAGGTTGTTCAACACGGTAGGGCCGCGGCAATCCGGGATGTACGGTATGGTAGTGCCGAGGTTCGTAAGGCAGGCTGTGGAGGACAAGGATATTACCGTCTATGGTTCCGGTACGCAGTCGAGGTGTTTTCTCCACGTCAAGGACGTTGTGAGCACGCTGCCTAAACTGATCGAGAACCTCGGTTCATACGGGCAGGTATTCAATATCGGGAGCCAGGAAGAGGTCACGATAGAGGATCTCGCGCGCAAAGTGATCGAAATAACCAAGAGCAAGTCAAAGATCGTGAAGATCCCTTACGAGAAAGCGTACGAGGAGGGATTTGAGGATATGGAGAGAAGGATGCCCGATACCACGAAGATACGCAACCTGATAGGGTTCAAACCTACGGCGGACCTGAAGGACATAATCGAGGATGTCGTGAAATATACGAGGGAAAACAAGTAACGGTGTATTATGTTTACCTTTTCCTAGCCGCATTCTCTTTGGCGTTCCTGGCCACTCCCGCGGTCAAGCTGTTGGCGACGCGGTTCGGCGTGGTCGCAAAACCCAAGGAAGACAGGTGGCATAAGAAGGTCATACCGCTCATGGGCGGTATAGCGATCTATGCCGCGTTCATCGTGACGTATTTTATTTTCATGCGCGGGAAGATCAACCTCGGGCTCGTGGTCGGCGGCACATCGATATTCCTCCTCGGCGTCATAGATGATGTCAAGGGGTTGAGCCCGCAGTCGAAGCTCGTCGGGCAAATCGTATGCGCGTCCTTGGCCGTGATGTTCGGCGTAACTATTAAGGTCATACCGTTTGCCGCGCTTGCGGTGCCTTTGGCCATACTCTGGATGGTATGCATAACGAACTCCTTCAACCTGCTTGATAATATGGACGGTTTGTCCGCCGGGGTCACCGCGATAGCTTCGGCGACGCTGTTCGCCTGCTCGCTGGCCCTTCATAATTATGAGATCGCCGCCATATCGCTTATCCTGACGGGAGCTGCGCTCGGGTTCCTACCGCATAATTTCTTCCCCGCAAAGATATTCATGGGAGACTGCGGGGCCATGTTCCTCGGTTTTACGCTGTCCGCGCTGGCAATAATGGGGACGTGGAAACAGGCATCGCACCTTTTCCTCGTGCTGCTTATACCCGTATTGGCGCTCGCGGTGCCTATATTCGACACGCTGTTCGTGGCGATCACGCGCACGATAGACGGAAGGTCGTTGGCGAAAGGCGGAAAGGACCATACATCGCACAGGATGGTCTTTCTGGGATGGCAGGACCGGAAGGTCGTTACGGCCCTTTATATCGTATCGATGCTCTTCGGCATCGCGGCATTCGTATCGCTGCATGTGAAGATATACGTGAGCGTCGTTATAATGTCGCTGCTTATAATGGTCATATCCGTATTCGCCATATTCCTTAACCATTCGACGAGGCTTAAGCGGGCGGCAAAGGAGCCCGATATGAACAGCGTCTCGTATTATAAGAGCGAATCTGAACTCATCGAGGTGCTCATAAGGTATAAGAGGGTGATATTCGAGGTCATATGCGATTTCATCCTTATATGCATCGCGTACATGTCTAGCTACATAATGAGGTATGAGGGGATCATAGATTATTACAATTTCGGGCT
>JAQUSA010000137.1 GCA_028715315.1 Candidatus Omnitrophota bacterium
CTTCCGCCGAGGACGAACGACGGGCGTACCATGAGCGGATAACCTATCTTGTTCGCGATAAGGACGGCTTCCTCAAGCGAACGCGCTATGCCGCTCTCGGGCTGCGGTATGCCCAACTCTATCATCTTCTGGCGGAAGAGTTCCCTGTCCTCGGCAAAGGCTATGCTCTTGGGGCTCGTGCCGAGTATCTTCACGCCGCTCTCCTCAAGCTCCCTTGCGATATTAAGGGGCGTCTGCCCGCCGAACTGGACTATCACGCCCTCCGGTTTCTCCTTCTCGTATATCGCGAGGACGTCCTCTACCGTCAACGGCTCGAAATAGAGCTTGTCCGACGTATCGTAATCGGTCGAGACCGTCTCGGGGTTGCAGTTTACCATTATCGACTCGAGGCCGGCGTCGCGCAGCGCGAACGCCGCGTGGACGCAGGTGTAGTCGAACTCTATGCCCTGGCCAATCCTGTTCGGGCCGCCGCCTAGTATCAGTATCTTCTTCTTGCCCGATACCGGGACAGCATCCTTGCCGGGGCTGTATGTCGAATAATAATATGCGGCGTTCTCGACGCCGCTCACCGGCACCGCCTCATACCTGGCGATCTTTCCAAGCGAGATCCTGCGATGCCTGACCTCGCTCTCCTTTATCCCAAAGAGCTTTGCCAAATACCTGTCGGCGAAACCCAGTTCCTTGGCCTTAATGAACTGTTTGTCCGTGAGGCCCTTCCACTGGCATTCCAGAATCTCTTCCTCGAAATCGACGAGTTCCTTCATCTCCTTGATGAACCACGTGCCGATATATGTTATCTTATGGATCTCGTCTGTACCTATCCCCTTGCGCAGGGCCTCGTATATGAGAAATACCCTCTCGCTCGAGGGCTGGGAGAGCTTCTGCCTCAGCGCATCCGCGCTCAACGAGCAGAAATCCTTCGCCCCACCGAGGCCGTACCTGCCGATCTCGAGCGACCTTATCGATTTCTGCAGCGTCTCCTTGAAATTCTTGCCTATGCTCATCACCTCGCCGACCGCTTTCATCTGAGTGCCGAGGATGTCCTTCGCCTTCGGGAACTTCTCGAAAGCCCACCGCGCGAACTTGACGACGACATAATCCCCCCAAGGCTCATATTTATCGAGCGTGCCTTTCCTCCAGTACGGTATCTCGTCCAGCATGATGCCGGAGGCAAGCTTTGTGGAGACGCGGGCTATCGGGAATCCGGTGGCCTTTGAGGCAAGCGCCGAAGAACGCGAGGTGCGGGGATTTATCTCTATGATCACGAGGCGGTCATCGGCCGGGTTATGCGCGAACTGGATATTCGTCCCGCCGACCACGCCGATGGCATCGACTATCTTATATGAATAATCCTGCATGCGCTTCTGGAGTTCCGAAGGCACGGTAAGCATCGGGGCGACGCAGAAGCTGTCGCCGGTATGCACGCCCATAGCGTCGACATTCTCTATGAAGCATACGGTGATCTTATTGCCATTCTGGTCCCTGACTACCTCGAGCTCAAGCTCTTCCCACCCGATAACGGCCTCTTCGACAAGGACCTGGTGGACTATGCTTACCGCGAGGCCGCGGGAGACCGTGGACCTTAATTCCTCGACGTTATACGCTATGCCGCCGCCCGTGCCGCCCATCGTATAGGCAGGGCGCAGGACGACCGGATACTTGAGCTTTTCGGCGATCTTTTCGGCTTCTTCTACGGAATGGCATACCTCGGAGAGCGGAAGCGAAAGGCCCAGCTGCTGCATCGTCTTCTTGAATATCTCGCGGTCCTCGCCGCGCTCTATCGCGTCGGCCTTGACGCCTATGATCTCCACGTTATATTTTTTGAGTATCCCGGCCTTGTGCAGGCCCGACGCGAGGTTGAGTCCCGTCTGGCCGCCAAGGTTAGGCAGCAGGCCGTCAGGCCTCTCTTTCTCTATTATCTTCTCCAGTGTCTCGACCGTAAGCGGCTCGATATAGGTCTTGTCGGCCATATCCGGGTCGGTCATTATTGTGGCGGGGTTGGAATTGACGAGGACTATCCGGTACCCCTCTTCGCGGAGGGCCTTGCACGCTTGTGTGCCCGAATAATCGAATTCGCAGGCTTGCCCTATAATTATGGGCCCTGAACCTATAATGAGGACTTTCTTGATGTCTGTGCGATGCGGCATGTTTGCTGGCTCTCAGGGTATCATTATACGCGTTGAAATCAAATTATTCCGGTGATTGTACCACTTGTGCCCACGTCCCGTCAAGCGAATACCTGCTCGTCTCCATGCTTTTCATGAAACCGAATACCTCGTCAAAAACACGCAGCGGCTTTATGGCCGTCTGCTGCTTAAGGTCCGGCCACTTTCCGGAGATCTTGACCACGATGCCGTCCTTGACGAAATCAAAACCCAGCGTAGCGGGTATGAGTATCTGCCTTGCCGCCTTAAGCGGGCTAAGGCGCGAGACATTGGCTCCCGCGGTCATATCGACATTCCCGGCAAAGTCGCAATCTCCGGACATCTCCAGCTTAAGCAGCGGCGACTGGCAGGCAAGCCTCGCATCTATCTCTTTTTCCGCCACGCTGAAGGCCGCCTTTATCTCCTTGAAATCCGGCATGGAAAAATCCTTTATGACTGAACCCATGCCCTTTTCTACAGCGACGAATATCGGGACCCCTTTAAGGTCGCAATTGACTATCTTTATATAACCTCCCCCTATCGCCGCTTCCGGCCGGCCCAGCCTGCCCGCGCACGCTAAATTCGCGTCAACGATGCCCTTCATCCCCGAAAGCCGGGCGTCATCGAGGGACAGGGATCCCAGGTCGCATTTTTCAAGGTCGAATTCAAAACCCCACCTCTGGGGCGGCAGCCCCGCATCGAACCTTATTTTTGCCGCGGCTGTGCCGCCGTAAAGAGGGAACTTCGGCACCTCTCCGTCTAACAGGCCGTCCCTGACGACCGCCTGCATCGAGAACGATTTGGGCGCCATGTCCAACAGCGTAAAACCATCCGCTCTGATGTCGGCCTTGCCGTTGAATGACGCCAGCCGGTCAAGTTCGCCGGAAAGCGTGCCGGATATGGACGCCTTGCCCGCCATCTTCCGCTTGGCCATCCCGATCACGCTGCCTATATCCGCAAGGTTCATGTCGCCGGCCATGCCGATATCGAACGAAAGGTTTTTTAAGTCCTGCGACGCCGCCTTCACCGAAAGCTTGGAGTACGAAGTGAATACCTGCATCTCGGCCGAGGCCTTGCCATTGCTCGATATCTCCATATCGAGAGTATTGCGTATGCCGCATATCTGGCCTTCGATGGAGAGCCGCCTCGGCTCGCCGAATATGAACATCCCCTTGTACGATACCGGCCTCCTGAATGCCTGCCCCTCGATAG
>JAQUSA010000138.1 GCA_028715315.1 Candidatus Omnitrophota bacterium
GTCATGGAAGTGCCGGCGCACCTGAAGGACGCGTCCATGGACGGCAAGGAACTTGGCCACGGCAAGGGCTACAAATACGCGCACGATTTCGAGGGGCATTTCGTGGAGCAGGAGTATATCCCGAAGAAGGCCGTATATTACGAACCGGGGGAGACCGGTTTCGAGAAGCAGTTGAAGGAACGCATCGAGACATTATGGAAAAGAAAACAAAAGCCATAGGATTGTTCAGCGGCGGGCTCGATTCGATCGTCTCCGCCAGGCTGGTCATGGAGCAGGGCATCGATGTCGAGCTTGTGCACTTCACGACGGTCTTTTTTAACGGGGCCGTTGACAGCAAGGGCATGCCGCTCACCGTCATTGACCTTACAGGGGAGTTCTTTGACGTGCTGAAGAGCCCCGTCTACGGTTACGGGACCGCGATCAACCCGTGCATAGACTGCAAGATATTCATGTTAAGGAAAGCCGGGGAGTACATGAGAAAAAAGAAGGCATCCTTCGTATTTACCGGGGAGGTCCTCGGGCAGAGGCCGTTCTCCCAGAGGAGGGAAGCCATGAAGATAATAGAAAGGGACTCGGGCCTAAACGGGTACCTGTTGAGGCCGCTTTCGGCGAAGCTCTTCCCTCCGACGATAGCCGAAGAAAAGGGGCTCATAGACAGGAATAAACTGATGTCGATGTCCGGCCGTTCCCGGAAGCCGCAGATGGCGCTGGCAAAACGGTTCGGAGTGGAAAATTACCCGGCCTCCGCCGGCGGGTGTGTGCTTGCCGAGAAGGAATTCGAGAAGAGGCTCGGGGACCTGATGAAGTATAAGCCGGGCTTTGACGCCGGCGACATAGAGCTGCTGAAGCACGGAAGGCATTTCAGGATGTCCCCGGAAGTGAAACTGGTCGTCGGAAGGAATAACGGCGAGAACTACAAGATAGTTTCCCTTAAAAAAGGCACCGACCTCATGCTGCACGCGCAGGAGCCCCTCGGCCCCGTATCGATGCTGCGGGGGAAAGCGGACGAGGCGGTCTTTGACGAGGCGGTCTCGATAGTTGCCAGGTATGCCCTGGGGAAGGATGGCGCCGGGCAGGCCAGGATAAAATGTTTCGGCGGTGATGTTGAAAAGTATGTTACCGCCATGCCGTGCAAGGAATCTTTGGCGATAAGCAGGAGGATCTGAAGATGGAAGGCGGCTCTGCCACTATTACTTTGACGGCGGCGTTCATCGCCGGGTTCCTGTCTTTCCTGTCGCCGTGCGTATTGCCGCTGCTCCCGTCGTACGTGACCTATATAACAGGGATAACCTTCGGGGAACTCACCCGGGAATCCCTTCCGAAGAGGGTGCGGCTTTTGACGCTTGCGCATTCGCTGATGTTCATCGCCGGATTCACGGTGGTCTTCGTTGCCCTTGGGTTGTCACTTAATTTCCTCGGGGGTTTCCTGCCGCAGAACAGGGATATTATGAGGAAGGCGGGAGGAGCCGTCGTTGTTTTCTTCGGCCTCTGTATCGCAGGCGTGATAAACCTCGGTTTTCTGCAAAAGGAGAAGAAGCTGGAATTCAGGGCCAAACCGGCCGGTTATGCCGGTTCGGCGCTTGTCGGGGCGGCATTTGCGATAGGCTGGACCCCCTGCGTGGGCCCAATACTGGCGTCTATCCTTGTTTTGAGTTCCGCGACCGGAGGCGCCGGCAGGGGAGCCGCGATGCTCCTGAGCTATTCCCTGGGCCTTGCCATCCCGTTCCTGGTCTCAAGCCTCCTCATAAACAATTTTCTCGCCTATTTCAAGGCCGTAAAGAAGCACATGCGGGCAATATCGCTGGTAAGCGGCATCTTCCTAATCGTAATCGGAGCAATGATTTTCACGAATTCGTTCGGCCTGCTTACGGGGTTTTTCGAAGGGGTGTTTTCCCCTTGACTAAAGGCGGTTTTAACCTATAATAGACGGTAGATGGTCGAAAAGCTAAAAAAGAACTTACGAGATAAGATCCTTAGAAGGTTAACAGTCCAAAAGGAGGAAGAAAGGCATAAGAGGAGCCTCGCTATAAAAAGGAGGCTTTTGTTGTTGCCCGAGTTCAGGAGGGCGAACGTAATAATGTTTTACGTCTCGAAAGACGGCGAAGTTGAGACGATGCCGATGATCGAGGCGGCTTTGGAACGTGGTAAGGCTGTATTGGTGCCGGTCATTAAAGTGAGAAAGAAAAAAATGGTGGTATCCGAGGTAATGGATCCCGATAAAGATCTGGTTAGAGGCCCTTACGGAATTTATCAACCGAAGGCGCATTTTGAGGTATTTCATCCGCGTTCGATAGACCTTGCTATTGTCCCGGGAGTTGCGTTCGATACGAAAGGCAACCGCCTGGGCCGCGGCATGGGCTATTATGATAAATTCCTTACGAGGCTCCGCCCAGGAGTCCCGACCGTAGGCCTCGCATTCAAATTCCAGATCGTCAGGAAATTACCCACCCTTTCCCACGATAAGCCCGTCACGAAACTCCTTACCGCATAACTCTAATATAGCCAGGTTTTACACAAAGGGGGAACCAAGATGAACGGTGTTATTGCCATCGTCCTCTGGCTTGTTATTTTCGTAGCCGGAGGCTTAGTAGGTTTTGTTATAAGGAAGATGTATGCGGAAAAGAAGGTGCAGTCAGCCGAAGAGAGAGCGAAGCTCATCATCGAGGAAGCGGATAAGAAGGCGCAGGACAGAAAGAAGGAAATAGAACTCGAATCGAAAGAGCTGCTCCATAATATAAGGGCGGATTTTGAGAAGGAGACGAAGGACAGGCGCGCCGAGCTCCTTAACGTGGAAAAACGCCTCATCCAGCGCGAGGAGAACCTCGACAAGAAGGTCGAGGTCATGGACAAGAAGGAGAAGGAGCTTAGCGATAAGCTCAAGGAACTCTCCGTGAAGGAGCAGAAGCTCCATTCGATGGAAGAAGAGTATAAGGTGATGCTGGCCGAAGAGAAGGACAGGCTCCAGCGGGTATCGGGATTGACCGCCGAGGAAGCCAAGAAACTTCTCCTTGCGAGGATGGAAGAGGACGTGAGGCAGGAAGCCGGCCTCATGATAAAGAGGATAGAGGAAGAGACGAAGCAGGAGTCCGACAAGAAGGCGCGCGAGATACTGGCTACTGCCATACAGAGATGCGCCGTCGAGCATACGGTCGAATCTACGGTATCGGTCGTGAACCTGCCGAATGACGAAATGAAGGGAAGGATAATCGGGCGCGAGGGACGCAACATCAGGGCGCTCGAGATGGCCACGGGCATAGACGTCATAATCGACGATACTCCCGAAGCCGTCATACTATCCGGATTTGACCCGATAAAGAG
>JAQUSA010000139.1 GCA_028715315.1 Candidatus Omnitrophota bacterium
GAGATATTCGACCTTACGGCTAAATTGAAGGCCGAAGGGAAGATCTCTGCCGGAGAACCGTTGAAGGGCAAGACCTTAGGGCTTATATTCCAGAAGCCTTCGCTGAGGACAAAGGTATCTTTTGTTGCCGCTATGGCGCAGTTGGGCGGTACGGGGATATATCTTGCTCCGGATGAGGTCAGGCTCGGAGAGAGGGAAGAGATAAGGGATGTAGCGAGGACGCTTTCGAGGTATCTCGACGGCATCGTGGCTAGGACGTTCAAGCACGGCGATGTGGTCGAGCTCGCAAAGTATTCGGGCATACCCGTCATAAACGGGCTGTCGGATTTCTCGCACCCCTGCCAGGCCCTTACGGACCTCTATACTGTCAGGGAGAAGAAGGGCGGATTGAAGGGATTGAAGCTCGCCTATATAGGCGACGGCAATAACGTGTGCAATTCGCTGCTTTATATATGCGCAAAGTTGGGCGTCAGCATGGCTGTGGCCGCGCCCAAGGGTTACGGCCCGGATAAGGAAGTTGTCAAGAGCGCCGCAGAGGCGGCCGGAAGGACCGGATGCAGGATAGAATTTACGGCCGACCCGGAAAAGGCGGCCGCAGGCGCTGACGTGATATACACCGACGTATGGACGAGCATGGGCCAGGAGAAGGAGAAAGCGAAGAGGATAAAGGTTTTCAAGGGGTTCCAGATAAACGGCAAGCTTTGCTCGAAGGCGGCGAAGGACTATATTGTGATGCACTGCCTCCCGGCGCACAGGGGCGAGGAGATAACCGAAGAATGCATGGAAGGGGAACATTCGGTGGTCTTCGACCAGGCGGAGAACAGGCTGCACATAGAAAAGGCCTTATTACTTTTACTTATAAAGTGAGGATGACATGAATAGAAAAGTGGTTTTAGCATATTCCGGCGGGCTCGATACGTCCGTTATAATCAAGTGGTTCGCCAATAAAGGTTATGACGTGGTCGCCTATATGGCCGATGTGGGCCAGGAGTCTGATTTCGCTACATATAAGAAGAGGGCATTGGCTACCGGGGCCGTAAAGGTGGTGGTCGAGGACCTAAAGGACGAGTTCGTGAAGGATTTCGTCTTCAAGTCCCTTAAGGCGGGCGCCGTATATGAAGGCGGTTACCTGCTGGCTACGGCGCTTTCGAGGCCGATCATAGCGAAGGGGCTGGTCGAGACCGCGCATAAGGAGAAGGCTGGTTACGTCGCGCACGGCTGCACGGGAAAGGGCAACGACCAGGTAAGGTTTGAAGTGACCGTGGGATCTATCGATCCCGCGCTGAAGATACTCGCGCCTGTCCGGGAGTGGGAGCTCAAGACAAGGGCCGAAGAGATAGACTATGCGAAGAAGAATAATATTCCCATCGATACAACAAAGAAGAAACCGTACTCGATTGATCTTAATCTATGGGGAATATCGATTGAGAGCGGGAAACTGGAAGATCCTTATTTTGAGCCTGGTGAAGATACGTATCAGCTTACAAAGGGAGTGAATAAGGCTAAGGCGGAGCCCGTCTACGTAGAGATAGAATTCTATAAGGGCATCCCGGTAAAATTGAACGGGAAGAAGATGGACGGCGTATCGCTTATACTCAAGCTCTCGAAAATAGCGGGCGAGGCCGGCGTCGGCAGGAGCGATATGGTAGAGAACAGGCTCGTAGGCATAAAATCGAGGGAGATATACGAGGCGCCCGCGGCGTGGACGCTGCATAACGCCCATAAGGCGTTGGAGAGCCTGGTACTTGACAGGGAGACCCTGCATTTCAAGGAGCAGGTATCGCAGAAATATTCAGAACTTACTTATTACGGGCTCTGGTATACGCCGCTTAAGGAAGCGCTCGATAAATTTGTGGACGATACGCAGAAGAACGTCAGCGGGACCGTAAGGGTTAAGCTGCATAAGGGCCATTGCATTGTAGTGGGCAGGAAGTCCCCGAACTCGTTGTATAAGAAGGAGCTCGCGACATACGAGGAGGGCGATAAGTTCGACCAGTCGCTGGCAAAGGGTTTCATCCAGATATGGGGGCTGCCTTACAAGGGCTCGCACAAGGGGCGGTGCAAATGAAAAAGAAACTGTGGGGCGGAAGGTTCAAGAAATCGCAGGACCCGGAGTTCGAAGAGTTCTCATGCAGCATGTACTTCGATTACAGGCTCGCGAAATACGACGTCCTTGGCTCTATGGCACACGCGAAGATGCTGGGCAAATGCGGGATAATCCCCAGGAGGGATTCGGCCGCCATTGCCAGGGGACTCAATTCGATCATGAAGGAGATCGATTCGGGGAAGTTCATATATGATTTCACCGCCGAAGATATACATACTAATATACAGAACGCGCTGGAAAAGAAGATCGGCAAAGCCGCCATGAAGCTGCATACCGCCAGGTCGAGGAACGACCAGGTGGCGCTCGATACGAGGATGTACTGCAAGGACAAGGCGCAGGATATGTTCAACCTTGTCGTAGGCGTCCAGAATTCCCTATTGTCGTTCGCGAGAAAGAACAAGGACATAATAATACCGGGCCTGACACATACGCAGCACGCCCAGCCGGTATTGCTGGCTGACCACGCATGGGCATATATCGAGATGCTCGAGAGGGACAAGGCAAAGCTGCATTATGCGTATCACGTAGCGGACAGCCTGCCTTTAGGGGCATGCGCGCTCGCGGGTACCTCGCTTAAGATCGACAGGAAGTATGTCGCGAAGGAGCTGGGGTTTGCCGCCATATGCGATAACACTATCGACGCCGTCTCCGACCGGGATTTCGTGATAGAGATGCTTGAATCTGCCTCCTCAGTATCGATGCACCTGTCGAGGCTCGCGTCGGACCTTATAATGTGGGCTACCCCGGAATTCGGGTTCATAGACATCGATCAGCAATTTTGTACGGGATCGAGCATAATGCCGCAGAAGGTCAACCCGGATTTCCTTGAGCTTACGAGGGGGATGACGGGAAGGATATTCGGGAACCAGCTCTCTGTGATGACGATGATGAAGGGGCTGCCGCTTTCCTATAACAGGGATATGCAGTGGGATAAACAGCCGTTATTCGATTCGGTTGAGAAGGTATCGCGGATATTGTCAATAATGGGAAGGATGCTTAAAGGCATAAAGATCAACAGGCCGAACATCGAAAGGGCCCTGCTGGACGAGTCCCTTTTTGCGACCGACCTTGCGGAATACCTCGTGTCCAAGGGCCTCGATTCAAGGGAGGCGCATTCAGCGGTTGGAAAGCTTGTCGCATCCACGCTGGAAA
>JAQUSA010000140.1 GCA_028715315.1 Candidatus Omnitrophota bacterium
TGGGCCCCGAAACTTGTTCCCGAGATAGGATATTGCGAGTATAATTGTACTTTGTGCGGAAACACGTGCCCGACCGGCGCAATACGGAGAGTGTCGCTCGCGCAGAAGCACGACACACGGCTCGGCCTCGCCGTCGTGGACCGGAATATATGCATATCGTGGTCGGACGGCAGGCAGTGCATGGTATGCGAGAAACATTGCCCCGTGCCGGATAAGGCGATAAAGGCAAGGGAAGACTACGTGAACGGGAAGGTCATACGCAAGCCGCTGGTCGACGGGAACCTCTGCGTCGGCTGCGGGGTATGCCAGAACAAGTGCCCGGTGAACCCGGTGAGGGCCATAAGGGTCAGGCCTTTCTGAAAGGAGAAAGATAAATGTTCGGAAAGAGAGCTGTTCCGAGGGTAAAATCATCCGATACGATCTACGCCTACCTGAAACGCGGGATAAAGGAAGGCGCCTCCGACATCCACTGGGAGCCGTACTATGACGGCAGCAGGGAGAGTATCGTAGTACGTTTCAGGGTTGACGGTATACTGAAGGATGCTGGAAGGCTTTCCAGTGAGCTCTTTTCGAGCACCGTCATAAACGCGATAAAAATAATGTCCTCGATGGACCCGACGAAGAAACGCACAAACCAGGATGGCCGTTTCAATTTCATGCAGGACGGTACTGGATACGACGTCAGGGTTGCGATAATGCCTACGATATCAGGGGAGAAGGTCGTGATGAGGATCACGAACAGGGGCACATACTGCAAGAACATCTCCGAGCTCGGGATGACCGGCGACGCCCAGAAGAATTTTGAAACGATGATACGGAGGCCGGAGGGCTTCGTGCTCATAACCGGCCCGTCGGGCGCAGGGAAGACCACGACGCTCTATTCGATACTGCAGAATGTCTACAGGCGCGAGATTAACATCTGCACTATCGAGGATCCCGTGGAACTCCAGTTCGCGGGGATCAACCAGATACAGGTCAACTACGAATATGGCATGACGTTTGTCACGGGCCTGCGGGCGATAATGAGGCAGGATCCCAACATAGTTGCGGTCGGGGAGATAAGGGACCTCGAGACCGTGAGGATAGCGTTCCAGGCGTCGCTCGCGGGGTCGATGGTCTTCTCTACGTTGCATGCGAGGGACGCGGTCAACACTATAACGAGGCTCATGGACATGGGCGTGGAGCCCTTCTTCATAGCGACCGCCCTGACCGGGATCGTATCGCAGAGGCTCATCCGCCTCGTCTGCCGCGACTGCAGTGGCCAGGGATGCAAACAGTGCAACTTCACCGGGTTCAGGAAGAGGATAGGCGTCTTCGAGGTGCTTCGCATGACCGATCCGCTCAGGCAGCTAATATTGAAGCGGCCGAGCTTCGAGGAGTTGAAGGACGCGGCCATCGGGCAGGGGATGGCGCCTTTTTCATCCGTCATAGAGCCGATGATCAAGCAGGGGCTGACCACCGCGGAAGAGGTCAACAGGGTCCTTGCGCTGGAGTAAGCCGCCGCAGCGTGCCGCGCGCCATATTTAGGGCTTGCTAAATCCGCCTTAAAATAGTATCATATCTATCACTTTTCGTGTTTGCGGGGGCCCTCCCTTCGTTTCACTCAGGATGGGCTTCGAATACTTTTAGCGTGGGCCCATAGCTCAGTTGGTTAGAGCAGCTGACTCATAATCAGCGGGTCATAGGTTCAAGTCCTATTGGGCCCACCAAATTTCCGGGCGATTGGCTCAGTTGGTTAGAGCGCCACATTCACATTGTGGAGGTCAAAGGTTCGAATCCTTTATCGCCCACCATCTCACACCCCGGGAGCGCCATATGCAAAAGATAAATGTTGAAGAGCAAATAGGCCACCTGAAAAATCTCCAGGCGATCGACAGCGATATCTTCCGCCTGCGCAGGGAGAGGGCTGCCAAGCCGAAGCTGATAGAGGACCTTGAGGCGCGCCGCAATGATGAGCAGGCGGCGGTCAGGGGGATCGAGGAGAAGATCAAGGCGAACCAGGTAAAGCGCAAACAGCGCGAGCTGGACCTTCAGGCAAAAGAGGACGGGGTCAGGAAGCTACAGGCGCAGTTGTACCAGCTGAAGACTAATAAAGAATACACGACGATGCAGCAGGAGATAGAGGGGCAGAAGGCGGACAGGTCCCGCATCGAGGATGACATACTTGTGCTGATGGAAGAGGCGGACGCCCTCAATAAAGAGCTCGCAAAGGAGAAGGCGCTTTTTGCCGACGCCGAGAAACACCTGAACGAGGACAGGAAGGTCGTCGAGGGCGAGATATCCTCGCTGGACAGCCGCATATCGGGCCTCGAATCTCAGAGGGCCGGCTCAGCCGCTCTGGTCGATAAGAAAGTCCTAGCGCATTACGAAAAGGTGTTGTCCGGCAGGGACGGCACCGCCATCGTCGCGGTCAAGGACAATGCGTGCCAGGGGTGCTTCATGAACCTCCCGCCGCAGATGATTAACGAGATAAAAATGAACGAGAAGGTGATCACCTGCGACAGCTGCGCGCGAATACTTTATATTGAAAAAGAACCCGATGCGTAAGCGCCTCATAATATATACCGACGGTGGCTCGCGCGGGAATCCGGGGCCTTCGGGTATAGGCGTCATCATATGCGACGAGAACGGCGAGGCCGTAAAGAACTTATCGAAATATATCGGCGAGACGACCAACAACGTGGCGGAATATACGGCGCTGATATACGGCCTTCAGGAGGCCTTGATTTTAAGGGCGGACGAGGTTATAATCAATTCGGATTCGGAATTGCTTGTAAAGCAGTTGAAAAAGGAATATAAGGTAAAGGATAAGGACCTGAAGGTGCTGAACGGGCAGCTTGAGCACCTGTTGTCCGGGTTCAAGAAATATGAGATAAACCATATAGACCGTTCCCTTAACAAGGGGGCGGACAGGCTGGCCGATAAGGCCGTGGGCCAGGAGTCGCTCTTTTAGAAGACAGGATTTGGGCAGGCCGGATGATCGCTTCCAGAGATGGGAGAGGAAAGTCCGAGCTCCAAAGGACAGCGTAGCGGGTAACGCCCGTCCCCCTGCTGATTCGCTATGCGAATCAATACGCAGGGGAGGATCAGAGCCACAGTGACGAACAATCCCAAGCGGGAGGCCAGACGGCCTTAACGCCGGGACGAAGTGAAACGCGGCAATCTCTACGCGGAGCAAGGCCAAATAGGCGCATCTCTTGGGGCTGTCCGCTCCAAGCCC